>JAJPZL010000387.1 GCA_021204375.1 Bacteroides sp. | reverse complement strand
TGTAGTGGATGAAATATTTCCCTTTATAGGAAAAAGTATTATGCAATCGGAAGTGGGAAAGAAATATAACTGTCTGATGGTAGCGATCGAGCAGGAAGAGGAACTTATTACTCCTGATACTAATACCAGGTTTGAAGCAGGAGACGTGGTGTGGGTAGCGGGGGAAAAATCAAAAATACAACAAATGATCCGTGGAGAGTAATACAGGTTTAAAGGGTATAAAACTCCGCTTTGCTTTTGCCAGGCCCTTTGTTTTCTGTATAAGCTTACAGAGGTCTTCAGGAAAAAGAGTAAACTGTTCCGGCTCCTTTTAAGAAGGAATAGAACTACCGGGAACTAAAATGAATAAAGAAAGCGGGAGATTCTTCTTGAATTTCCCGCTTTTTGATCAGTATATAGGTAACTTAAGCTCTGCCGTGGCAGTTCTTGAATTTCTTTCCGTTACCACAAGGACAAGGCTCGTTACGTCCTACTGTTTTTTCCGAGCGTATCGGTTTCCGCTTAACTTCCCGGGTATCCCGCCCGGCAGCTGCCTGCTGGTTCGGATCATTGAGATCATATTTACTTTCACGGTACTGGCTTCTGTCTGCTCTTTTTTCAGGAGCAGCTTCACGTACCTGCTCCGGCTGCTGGATAGGGATCTGTCCGCGCATTAGTACCGATACTGTCTGGTTATTGATCTTGTTTACCATATTATCAAACAGCTTTACTGATTCCAGTTTATAGATCAGCAACGGATCCTTCTGCTCATAACTTGCATTCTGAACCGAGTGTTTGAGTTCGTCGAGTTCACGAAGATTTTCTTTCCAGGCCTCATCGATCGTATGGAGAAGGATCGATTTTTCAAAAGCTTTTACAATCTCTTTCGATTCTGTTTCATACGCCTCTTTCAGGTTACAGGATATGTTATACATCCGTTTACCATCTGTAATAGGGATCAGGATATTTTCATACATAGCTCCCTGGTTCTCGTATACCTGCTTAATAACCGGATTAGCAGTCTGAGCCAATCTGTCTGTCTTCCGTTTAAAGCTGGCAAGTGCCTCTTCAAATGTTCTTTCCACAAGCTCTTCTCTCCGGGCGCTACGGAACTCCTCTTCTGTAAAAGGAACTTCCATGGCAAAATTCTGAAGAACGGCCAGTTTGGCTCCTTCGTAATCATTATCTTCTACAGCTGAAACAGTCCGGTCCCAGATCATATTCGTTATATCCATACCGATACGCTCTCCGATCAGCGCATGACGACGTTTGGTATATACGACCGTACGTTGTTTATTCATTACATCGTCATATTCCAACAAACGTTTACGAATACCGAAGTTATTCTCTTCTACCTTTTTCTGAGCACGTTCAATGGAATTGGAGATCATTTTATGCTCGATCATTTCTCCTTCCTGGAAACCCAGCCTATCCATTACACTGGCTATACGGTCGGAAGAGAAGAGACGCATCAGGTCATCTTCAAGGGAAACAAAGAAGACGGAAGATCCGGGATCCCCCTGACGTCCGGCACGTCCACGCAACTGGCGGTCTACACGTCGGGACTCGTGGCGTTCGGTACCGATAATGGCCAGACCACCGGCTGCTTTCACTTCAGGACTCAGCTTAATATCCGTACCACGACCTGCCATATTGGTAGCAATCGTAACGGTTCCGTTAAGACCGGCTTTCGCAACAATATCGGCCTCCTTCTGATGAAGTTTCGCATTCAGTACATTGTGCCTGATCTTACGCATAGTAAGCATTTTACTGAGCATTTCAGATATTTCCACAGAAGTAGTACCGACCAACACAGGACGACCCGCCTGTACCAGTTGTTCTATTTCTTCAATGACCGCTTTATATTTTTCCCGCTTTGTCTTATATACACGGTCGTTCATATCATTACGGGCGATCGGACGGTTGGTAGGAATTACTACAACATCTAATTTATAGATATCCCAGAACTCTCCTGCCTCTGTTTCTGCAGTACCGGTCATTCCGGAGAGTTTATGATACATACGGAAATAGTTCTGCAAAGTGATGGTAGCAAATGTCTGGGTAGCAGCTTCTACTTTTACTCCTTCTTTGGCTTCAATAGCCTGATGCAAACCGTCCGAATAACGACGGCCTTCCATGATACGCCCGGTCTGTTCGTCCACAATCTTCACCTGTCCGTCGATCACTACATATTCATCATCTTTCTCAAACATGGTATAAGCTTTCAAAAGCTGATTAATGGTATGGACACGCTCGGCTTTTACAGCATAATTGGCAAGTAACTTGTCTTTCTTTGCCAGTTTCTGTTCATCATCCAGTTTCGGTACATTCTCCAGTTCGGCCAGTTGCAAAGCGATATCCGGAAGTACAAAGAACTGGGGATCTTCCGATTTACCGGTGATCAGATCGACTCCTTTATCGGTCAGGTCTACACTGTTGGCCTTTTCATCAATTACAAAATAGAGTACGTCGGTAGCCTCATGCATCCGTTTATTATTCTGCTCCATGTAGATCTCTTCGGTTTTAAGCATACCGGATTTGATACCCGGCTCACTTAAATATTTGATAAGAGCTTTGTTTTTAGGAAGAGCTTTGTGGCTACGGAAAAGAGCTAGGAAACCTTCTTCCTGCTCTTTCTTATCATCAGAAGCGATCAGGCGTTTGGCATCAGCCAGCAATTTGGTTGCCAGAGTTTTTTGTGCTTCTACCAACCGTTCGATCAGTGGTTTCAGTTCTTCAAACAACTGGTCTTCTCCTTTGGGTACCGGACCGGAGATGATAAGAGGAGTACGGGCATCATCGATCAATACGGAGTCTACCTCATCAACAATTCCATAATTATGCTTTCGCTGTACCAGGTCTTTCGGACTGATCGCCATATTATCTCTCAGGTAGTCAAAGCCAAATTCATTATTGGTTCCGAAAGTAATATCGGCGAGATAGGCCTGGCGACGGGCCTCTGAATTGGGCTGGTGTTTATCAATGCAATCCACACTTAAACCGTGGAACTGATACAGGGGGCCCATCCACTCTGAGTCACGTTTAGCTAAGTAATCATTTACGGTTACCACATGTACACCGTTCCCGGTAAGAGCATTCAGGAATACCGGCAGAGTAGCTACCAGTGTTTTACCTTCTCCTGTACCCATCTCTGCTATTTTACCTTTATGAAGGACTACTCCTCCGAAGAGCTGTACATCATAATGGACCATATTCCAGATCATCTCATTCCCACCGGCGATCCAATGGTTCTGGTAAATGGCTTTATCGTCTTCGATGCGTACAAAATCCCTGGTAGCTGCCAGCTGACGGTCAAAATCGGTGGCAGTCACTATAATCTCTTCATTTTCGGTAAAACGGCGAGCTGTATCTTTTACAATGGAGAAAGCTACCGGCAATACTTCATCCAGTGCTTTTTCATACTTTTCCAGTATTTCTTTCTCTTTTTTATCGATCTGTGTAAAGAGTTCTTCTCTTTTTTCAAGTTCTGTCTCTTCTACACGGGCTTTCAGTTGTTCAACTTCCTCTCTCTCTTCTTTAGCAAACTCTTGTATATATTGCTTTAATTCAATTGTTTTAGCACGTAAAGCATCGTTATCCAATGCAGAAATCTCCGGGTAAACGGCTTTTATTCTGTCTACCCAGGGTTGTATCTCTTTCATATCCCGGGTAGATTTATTC
>JAJPZL010000249.1 GCA_021204375.1 Bacteroides sp. | reverse complement strand
CCTTTTCTCTCCGTATTTCTTACAGTGAGTAATCATCCGCCATTCATTGTTCCTGATGAGTTTAAAGATAAAGGGAATGATGATTCTGAAGCGATTGTAGCTTATGCAGATGACTGTATACGTGTTTTTATGGAATCGGCCCGGAGAGAATCGTGGTATGAAAACACTCTTTTTGTGTTTATTGGTGATCATGGAAGTGTTCACGGAGAGCAAACTTATCCTATGGCACTTTCCTATAATCATATTCCTCTTGTTTTTCATTCGTCCCGATTTGATGATGTTCCCCAAATTTTTAATCAGTATGGTCTGCAAATTAATGTTTATCCTTCTATGATGGAGCTGTTGGGATATTCCTATGTGAATAATAGTTTGGGAGAAAGCCTTTTTAGTCATAAGCGTCCTTTCTCTTATTTTGTTTCCGATACACACATGGGATGCATTAATGAAGAACTTTTTTATCTCTTTAACCCGGATTCGGGAGAGGAAGGCTTGTACCAATATAAAGAAAAATCAACCAAGAATTTGATCACTCTTTATCCTGACATAGCAAAAGAGATGAAAAAGTATGGTACTTCTATGTTGATAGCTGCCGATTATATATCATCCAAAGGCTGGAACAGGTCGGAGAATCCCTGAATAGAACTACTTTTTCCGGACTAGTACATACTCTGTTATATCATTCCCTTTATCTGTAGTACTTAGAGATTCTCCATATACATTTCTAAAGTAAAAGAGTCACGCAGCAGATAGTTACTTACTTACCGGGAGCCAGTCGGTATAGATCTATTCATATAGGTTAAAGAGCCAGGATAATGGCCTACCGAGCGGAATCCAGCATTTGTTCCTCCTCCAATTGTTATAGTGCCTACCTTGCCGGTCGGCTTTACGGGATGTTTGATCGTGTGGCAAAAGTAATAACGGAATTGGTCCATCCGTGTGATCAGCGGATCATCAAACGAGAGATTCAGAAAGTATTCTCCCGGCTTTTATAAGTTATGGATATGTACAAAGTGACAGCGAGATATATGGGAGATATCCGATAACTTTTTCAGGTCTATCGCTTCAAACAGATGGGTGTTTATATAGTCTACCACTTTATTAACGGCCTGGTGGTAATAGTTCTCAGTCTCCTGTTTCTGTTGCCATCTCTTCAGGGTAGGGAAGTGTTTACGCATCTCCCGGATCGCTTCTTCCCGAGAAAAGTGGGTCCGGCTGCCTTCGTTGAATTCATCCAGGTACTCTACACAGTGAAGGATCATCTCCTCCATGGTGCAATCTTCGGTAAATTCTCCTTCCTGATAGCAGTAACTGCAATATTCACTGGTGGGTGAATGGTCTGCGTGCGTTCCGTACTGGGTACTGTTTTCTAGCAGTATTCCGCAACTCTGGCAATATATATATTCCATAAGGTCTGTTTTTGGCAAAGATAGTAAACCGGTCGGTAAATCCGGATGTCCTGTTTTGCTACAATTTTACAAGGGTTCTCTTCTGAGTACATTTTACCTCTTTTGTCGTCTCTTTTTTTAATAGGAAAATGCATAAAATTTTGATCCGATGAAAAGTATAAAAATGTTACTCCTGCTGGCCTCTGCCGTAGCCACCGGAGCGTATGCCCAGCAAGGCGGCCTTACCGATATGAGTAAGAGTAAGTATGCTAAAATGGCTAATACCGACCTGGGAGCCGTTACCTGGACAGATGGCTTCTGGGGCGATCGTTTTGCGGTGTGCAGAGACACCATGGTGCTTAATATGTGGAAAACCTGGAATACCCCGGAGGTATCGCACGGGTTCCGCAACTTTGAAATAGCGGCCGGAGTCTGCCCCGGAGAGCACTGGGGGCCTCCCTTCCACGACGGAGATGTCTATAAATGGCTCGAAGGTGTGGCGTCGGTATACGCAGTGACCCAAGATCCGAAACTGGATGAGCTGATGGATCATGTGATCAAACACATTTCGGAGGCACAGCGGGAAGATGGATATATCCATACGCCGGTGATCATTGAAGAAAAAAACCAGGGAATTGATACCCACAGCCATGCGCATCAGCAGACGGTGATCGGTACCAAAGTGGGAGGTGAAGATGAAAAAGGGGCGTTTGCCAACCGCCTGAACTTTGAGACCTACAACCTCGGACACCTGATGATGGCCGGTATTGTACATCACCGGGCTACCGGTAAGAGAACGTTGCTGGAAACTGCGATCAAAGCAACCGATTTCCTCTGTTATTTTTATGAAACAGCTACGGCAGAACTGGCCCGTAACGCCATCTGCCCTTCACACTATATGGGCGTAGTAGAGATGTACCGTACTACCGGTAATCCCCGTTACTTAGAACTCTCCAAGAACCTGATCGATATCCGGGGAATGGTAGAGAACGGTACGGACGACAATCAGGACCGAGTACCGTTCCGGGAGCAGAAAAATGCCATGGGGCACGCTGTACGGGCCAACTATTTGTACGCCGGTGTAGCCGATGTATATGCGGAGACCGGAGAAGAGCAGTTAATGGAGAACCTGGAAAGCATCTGGAGAGATATTGTATTCCGTAAAATGTATATTACCGGTGCCTGTGGTGCCTTGTATGACGGAACTTCTCCCGACGGTACCAACTACGAACCGGATAGCATCCAGAAAGTGCACCAAAGCTACGGCCGTCCTTACCAGTTGCCTAACAGTACCGCCCATAACGAGACCTGTGCCAATATCGGGAATCTCCTGTTCAACTGGCGTATGTTCCAGACTACCGGAGAAGCTAAATATGCAGAACTGATCGAGACCTGTATGTATAACAGCATCCTGAGCGGTATCAGCCTGGATGGAAAGAGATATTTCTATACCAATCCGCTGCGACTGAGCGAGGACCTGCCTTATACCCTGCGCTGGCCGAAAGAGCGTATGGAGTATATCAGCTGTTTCTGTTGTCCGCCCAATACCTTGCGTACCGTATGCCAGGCGCAGAACTATGCTTATGCGGTCGCTGAGAAAGGAATTATCTGCAATATGTATGGAGGTAGCCAACTGAAAACAACCTGGAACGGAGAAAAAATAGAATTATCCCAGGTTTCAGACTATCCGTGGGACGGTGCAGTAGCTATCACTATTGACCGGGCTCCCAAAAAGAGAGCTTTTGCTCTTTCACTACGTGTACCGGAGTGGTGTGAACATGCTACCCTGACTGTAAACGGAGAGCCGGTTAACGTAAACGTTCAGCCCAATACATTTTTGGATGTGGAAAGAGTCTGGAAAAAGGGCGATATAGTATCGTTTGTGATGGATATGCCGGTGCGCCTGATCGAATCTCATCCGCTCCTGGAAGAGACCCGTAACCAGATCGCCGTAAAACGGGGTCCGTTGGTTTACTGCCTGGAAAATATGGATATTGAAGGAGGCCATAAAATTGACAATGTAGTTATTCCTGCCTCTATTGAACTTACTCCGAAAAAGATCGCTATTGAAGGTAGTCCTATTGTAGCTCTGGAAGGTACAGCGCTTCTTTCCGAAAAGGTAGATTGGGAAAATGTACTTTACCGGGATCTGACGAAAGCAGATCAACCGGTAAAGATCCGTTTGATCCCTTATTATGCCTGGGGGAACAGAGGGAAGAGTGAAATGACCGTATGGATGCCGCTGGCAAGATAATAGAACGGAACAACATGAAAAGAAGACTAAAATC
The DNA here is from genome assembly GCA_021204375.1 of Bacteroides sp. Taxonomy (GTDB): domain Bacteria; phylum Bacteroidota; class Bacteroidia; order Bacteroidales; family Bacteroidaceae; genus Bacteroides. The sequence goes on along the minus strand of JAJPZL010000249.1, from coordinate 15,575 downwards.
TCTTTTGTTACTATGCCTGGCTCTGCCGGTAGCTGCTGCTGATATCTGGGTGTCGCCCGCAGGAAATGACGCCAATCCCGGAACCCGTCAGGAGCCTAAAGCTACGTTGACCTCCGCGCTCAGGCAGGCCCGCGAATTAAGACGTTTGAATGATCCCTCTGTTGGAGGAGGAGTTTATATAAATCTACTGGGAGGACGCCACTCCCTCTATGAACCGGTTTTTGTACGGCCGGAAGATAGTGGAACGCCTGAGTCACCAACCGTGATCCGTTCGGCAGAGGGAGAGAAGGCTTCCGTAAGCGGAGGAGTGACGATCACCGGCTGGAAAAAAGCACAGGGTAAACTCTGGGTAGCCGATGTACCCCGTTTCAACGGGCGGCCGCTGGATTTTCGCCAGATGTGGGTCAACGGTTCCAAAGCGATCCGTGCCCGGGATGTATCCGACTTCGAGCAGATGTACCGCATTATCAATAATGATCCGGATAATCAGATCCTGTGGGTGCCTACCCCCGTAGTAAAAAAGATACAGCGGGCTAAATATGCCGAAATGGTACTGCATGAAATGTGGTGTATTGCCAACCTCCGTATCAAATCCATTGAGATCCACGGAGATTCGGCAGCGGTATGTTTTCACGATCCGGAGAGCCGTATCCAGTTTGAGCACCCCTGGCCGCGTCCGATAGTCACAGATAATGGGCGTAACTCTGCTTTTTATCTGACAAATGCCATGGAGTTATTGGATGAGCCGGGAGAGTGGTACCACGATATTGATAGCCGTAAACTCTATTACTACCCCCGTCCCGGAGAAGATATACGCAGTGCGGAAGTGATCGTTCCGGCTGTAGAAACACTAGTACAGGTACAGGGAACACTGGATCGCCCGGTGGAGTATGTGCGTTTTGAAGGGATTGCCTTTAATCATTCTACCTGGATGCGTCCCTCCGAAAAGGGACATGTACCTTTGCAGGCCGGTATGTATCTGGTGGATGGATATAAACTTCGTCCCCAGATCATCCGTAATTACGGGAATCATAAATTAGATAACCAGGGATGGCTGGGCCGCCCGGCTGCTGCCGTACAGATACATTCAGCCAATCATATTGATTTTACCGGTTGCCAGTTTGAGCATATCGGTTATTCCGGTCTGGATTATGTCTATGGCACATACGGAGGAAAGGTAGAAGGGTGTATTTTCCGGGATATCACAGGGAACGGGCTGGTAGCGGGAAGTTTCTCTCCACGGGCGCTGGAAACCCATATCCCGTATGATCCGGCCGATCTGCGGGAGGTCTGTTCGCATCTTACCGTATCCAATAATGTCTTTACTGATATCACCAACGAAGATTGGGGTTGTGTAGCCGTTTGTGCAGGCTATGTAAGAGATATAACCATTGAGCACAACGATATCAGCGAAGTCTCCTATTCAGGGATCAGCCTGGGATGGGGGTGGACCCGCACCGTTAACTGCATGCAGAATAACCGGGTACATGCCAATCTTATTTATAATTATGCCAAACATATGTACGATACGGCAGGGGTCTATACGCTGGGTGCACAACCCAACAGCTATGTAACGGAGAACTGTATACATACCATCTATACACCCTCTTACGTACACGATCCGGAACACTGGTTCTATCTCTATACCGACGAAGGTTCGGCAGGAATCACAGTAAAGGATAACTGGACAGAGGCCGAAAAATATTTGCAGAATGCCATTGGCCCCGGTAATGTATGGGAGAACAACGGCCCTGCGGTCAGCGAAGAGATCAAAAACAAAGCCGGGTTGCAGGATGCTTTTAAGCACCTGAAACAAAAATAGAAGAGCCCGTCAAAACCTCTATATCCTATCCAAAGAAAAAAGTAAAAAAGATAAAACCATGGAACACAAAAGTGGAAGTTTAAAAAGTACCATCGCGGTATCGCTTACCAATTACTTAGATGCGGGTGCGATCGTAGCCGGAGCGAGTGGATTGACCCTCTGGCAAAATTATCTCGGCCTTACCGAAGGAAACCTCGGCTGGCTCAACGCCATCAGTGTAAACTGCTTCGGTGCTGCTATCGGTGCTATCATCGGCGGTTTCCTGGCCGACAAATATGGCCGCAAAACCATCTATACCTACAATATGCTTATCTATATGCTGGGGGTGGCTATTATTATGTTCACGGTCAATTTCCCGATGCTGCTGCTTGGATTCCTGATCACAGGTATTTCGGTAGGTGCGGGTGTTCCTGCCTCGTGGACCTATATTTCTGAGAATTCGGAAGTGGGCAACCGCGGACGGAACATCGGGATCTCCCAGTTTGCCTGGGGCGTAGGCCCGGCCATCATCCTGATTCTGGGAATGCTGCTGGCTCCCGGTCAGTCGAGTGGTACGGCAGGAGTCCTGTTCGGCTATGTGCAACAAGTCGCGGCGATCTTCTTAGGTGCGGATGCCAGCATGGAAGCGGTCAATGTATTCAGTAGCCGTATCATTTTCGGTTCCCTGTTTATTGTGGCCTTCATCGCCTGGAACCTTCAACGCAAGCTTAACGAGTCAAAGGAGTGGGAAGAGGCTAAACTCGCCCGTTCCAAAGAAAAACAACCCAGTGTCTTTTCTTCGTTCGGTTCCCTGTTCACCAATAAGATCAATGTCCGTACCATTATCTTCCTGGCAGGTATTTACCTCACCTGGAACTTTGTGGCCAGCGTAATGGGATTCTTCCAGCAGCACATGTATGAAACCGCCGGCGGACTTTCGAACGGACAGGCTAATATGCTTTCCGCCGTACAGTGGCTAATTATCGTTGCGGTAACCTATTTCGGTTTTGCCATGCTGGTCGATAAGGTGAATCAACGGTGGCTCTACTTCTTCGGTACGGGAATAGGGATCGTGGCCTGGTTCATCCTGGTTTTTGTGGGTGTAAAGAACCTTACCGCCCTGTGGACTTTCACCATTCTCTGGGGGATTCAGGGAGGTATGTCGGTGCAGGCCTTCTATGCCCTGTGGTCGTCGGAGCTTTTCCCTGCCAGGTACCGCGCTGCGGCACAGGGTGTTATGTTCTTTATCGTCCGGAGTGCCTCGGCCTTGTGGGGTTTTGCCTTTATCCATATTTACGGGGCACACGGCGAAGGATTCAACCTGGCTGCTTACCTGATGATCGGGCTGCTCTTTATTGCACTTATCGTCGGGCTGATCTGGACACCCAAAACCCGCGGTAAGACCTTGCAGCAGATCACCGAAGAGAGATACGGAAAAGATATATAAAAATCAACAGATAGATACAAAGATGGAGCAAACATTATCCCCCCTGGGAAATAGTCCGACATGGATCTGGTATCCCGGTGATTACGAAATATGGCTGGGTAATCAGATGAACAATCGTCGTACCGAGCGGGGAGCCTTTTTCCCTCCTTTCTGGAAAACCGATAGCCACTATGTAGTGTTAGAGTTCAGCAAAAAGATCTCCCTGGCTCAGCCGGAAGAGATTGAAATTGCAGTGGAAGGTCGCTACAATGTAAAGCTCAATGGTAAATTGCAATTCGGTATGCCGCAGAAAATGACCATGCCTGCCGGAGAGCATAGTCTCAATATCAAGGTTTATAATACCACTACGCCTCCTGCTCTTTTTGTAAAGGGAAAGACCATCCATACCGATAATTCCTGGAATGTAACATTTGAGGATAAAGAGTGGATCGATGAGAGTGGAAAAGCCAGTGATACATCCGCTACTATTTATATGGCTGCCGGATCCTGGAATTTTAATGATATTGGTAATCCTCCTTCCCGATTTAAGTTGGAAGTAGATCCGATGGAAGCGGTGGCGGTAGAAACTGTGCCGGGAGGTGAACTGATCGACTTCGGCCGGGAGACTTTCGGGTTTATCCGTTTGCAGAGGCTTTCCGGCGAAGGAGTGATCACTATTTATTACGGTGAAAGTAAAGAGGAGGCACTGGATACCGAATATTGCGAGACACTCGATAAACTTGCGGTGAGCAGCACTCAGGTAACCGACCTCTCTTTGAATAAAAGTTATTCGCTTGACGGAGATTTTACGCTGGAGAACTCCAAAGCTTACCGGTATATCTATGTCACCCGGAATCCGGGTGTACAACTGGATAAAGTAAGTATGCTCTATGAGTATCTTCCCGAAGCATACCGGGGCAGCTTCCGTTCCAGCGACGAAGAGTTGAACCGCATCTGGAATATCGGTGCCTATACCATGCACCTTACTACCCGTGAGTTCTTTATCGACGGTATTAAACGCGACCGTTGGGTATGGAGCGGAGATGCTATCCAGAGTTACCTGATGAACTACTATCTCTTCTTTGATAGTGAATCGGTCAAACGTACCATCTGGCTCCTTCGGGGCAAAGACCCGGTAACGAGCCACTCCAATACCATTATGGATTACACCTTCTACTGGTTCCTGAGTATTTACGATTACTATTTATATAGCGGCGATATTGATTTTGTCAAACATATCTATCCCCGTATGCAGACGATGATGGAGTATGTTCTAGGCCGTACCAATGCCAACGGCATGGTAGAAGGACTTACCGGCGACTGGGTATTTGTAGACTGGGCCGATGGCTATTTAGATAAGAAGGGTGAACTCTCTTTTGAACAGGTGCTTTTCTGTAAGGGCCTCGAAACAATGGCCCTCTGTGCACAGTTGGCAGAAGAGGGACGGGATCAGGCAACCTACCAAAAACTGGCTGCCGATCTGCATGCGAAACTAGTTCCTGCCTTCTGGAATGAAACTAAACAGGCACTGGTACACAACCGTATCAGTGGAGAGCAGAGCGAATCGGTAACCCGGTATGCCAATATGTTTGCTGTGTTCTTTAACTACCTGACACCGGAGCAGCAACAACAGATCAAAGAGAGCGTACTGCTGAATGACGATATCCTGAAGATCACCACCCCTTATATGCGTTTTTACGAACTGGAAGCGTTGTGTGTGATGGGTGAGCAGACAGCTGTTATGAAGGAGATAAAGGATTACTGGGGCGGTATGCTACGCGAAGGCGCTACCTCGTTCTGGGAAAAATACAATCCGGAAGAGAGCGGAAGAGAGCATCTCGCTATGTACGGACGTCCGTATGGAAAGAGTTTATGCCATGCCTGGGGAGCCAGCCCTATCTATCTGCTGGGTAAATACTACCTGGGAGTTCGTCCGGTCAAAGAGGGATATAAAGAGTTCTCCGTAACTCCTGTACTGGGAGGTCTGGAATGGATGGAAGGGAATGTTCCTACGCCTGGTGGAGATATTAAAGTATATATGGACCAGCACACTATCAAAGTAAAAGCTACGGAGGGTGCCGGGTATGTGAACTTTACCAGTGGCTCCAAACCTACGGTGAGTCGTGGAGAAGCGGAGCATCTTTCCGGTATTAACTACCGGGTATGGCTGGAAGGTAGCGATGAACTGGTGATCGGGTATGAATCCTCGGAAATAGAGAAATAAGTTGGGAATATTTCAAAAGTGGAATAGCTTTTTTCATGGGGAGAACATCTCCCGGTGAACAAAAAAGCCTGGATGCAATTACCCCGTCAGGTGTAACAATATGAATAACCCCCAGTGAAGAGAGTGAAGCGAACGACTGGGGGTAATAAGTAGGAACTCTTTGGCAACCCCAAAGCGGGTTGAATTTGATATTCAACACCTTCGGCGTTGATTTGGATAGAGCCCCTACCACCCCCAGTCGCTTCGCTTCACTGGAGGTTATTCACATTAAAGCCCTTTGGGCTTTCGGGAAATGAATATAAAAGATAGGTGTTATAGAGAGTAACATACAAGAAGAGTTTTCAATAAAACCTCATTTATAAAATAATTAGATATACTATATGAGCAGATTAATAAAAAACGCCCCGCTTCGGGGAATTATTCCACCACTGGTAACCCCTTTGCTGGATAACGACACACTGGATGTAGAAGGATTGGAACGCCTTATTGAACGGCTGATTGCCGGCGGAGTACACGGGCTCTTTATCCTGGGGACTACCGGTGAAGCACAGAGTATCAGTTACGAGTTGCGCCGGCAGATGATCCGGGAAACGGCTCGTATTAACAGGGGACGGCTTCCGTTACTGGTATGTATCTCTGATACCAGCATCACAGAGAGTATCAACCTGGCCAGTCTGGCAGCAGAGAACGGGGCGGATGCCGTAGTCTCGGCACCTCCTTACTACTATACCCCGAGCCAGGTAGAGCTGGCCGAGTTTTACCTGGATCTGGTAGAACAGTTGCCTTTGCCTCTTTTCCTCTATAATATGCCGAGCCATACCAAGGTGAATTTCGCACCGGATACCATCCGCCGTATTGCGGAGAATCCCAAGGTGATCGGTTTTAAGGATAGTTCGGCCAATACGGTCTATTTCCAGAGTGTGATGACTGCCATGAAAGATATTCCCGGATTCTCGATGTTGGTTGGCCCGGAAGAGATCACCGGTGAGATCGTACTAATGGGCGGTCACGGGGGGATTAACGGAGGAGCCAATATGTTCCCGGAGTTGTATGTGAATCTCTATAACGTTGCCGAAAGGGGAGACTTACAGGAGGTGCGCCGGCTTCAGCAAACGATTATGCAGATCTCTATGACTATCTATACGGTTGGAAAGTATGGCAGTAGTTACCTGAAAGGAGTGAAGTGTGTATTGGGCATACTGGGTGTTTGTAACGATCACCTGGCTGCACCGTTCTATAAATTTGAAGAGCCTGAAAAAGAACGGATCCGTCAGGCATTGCAGGCTTTGCAATTCTGACCCATTCCCTTACAGGTATAAGGGAGTAACTCTTTGCCGGTAATCATACCCCATCTTCTGTAGAGACGCATATTTGCGTCTCCATATCTATGTCTCCATATCTACGTCTTTTTATTTATGTGGTAGGCATAGGGACGCGGATGAGACGCAAATATGCGTCTCTACAAAAAAAGGATAATTGATCCGGATCATTAATTTGATTTCCTGTTTACCTAAAAAACACAAATCTATGACCATACTTGATATTATTGTTTTCCTTGTATTTACCGGAGGGGTCGTTCTTTTCGGATGCTCCTTCTTTGAAAAGAAACGTTCCAGTGATAACATGACGGCTGCCGGGCGATCCCTGCCCGGTTGGGTGGTAGGTATGAGTATCTTTGCCACCTACGTAAGTAGTATCAGCTACTTAGCTTATCCCGGAAAAGCCTATATGAGCGACTGGAATGCCTTTGTATTCGGGCTCTCCATTCCCATTGCCTCCTATTTTGCCGCCCGCTATTTTGTGCCGTTCTACCGGAGCCATGGGAGTGTATCGGCTTATTCCTTTTTGGAAAGGCGTTTCGGTCCCTGGGCCCGTATCTATGCCTCTACCTGTTACCTGCTGACCCAGATCGCCCGTATGGGATCCATCCTCTACCTGCTGGCACTCCCGATGAATGCCCTGCTGGGGTGGGATATTAAAACCATCATTGTCTGTACCTCGATCGCTATTACCCTTTATGCTATGCTGGGAGGGATCAAGGCGGTAATCTGGACGGAAGCGATCCAGGGATTTATCCTGATCGGAGGCGCGCTGGTATGTACGGGGGTACTTCTCTGGGGAATGCCCGAAGGATCAAAGCAGTTCTTTGATATAGCTATAGCGGAGAATAAATTCTCATTGGGTAGTTTTGGTTCCAGCCTGACGGAGTCTACTTTCTGGGTGTGTCTGGTCTATGGTATTTTTATCAACTTACAGAATTACGGTATTGACCAGAACTATGTACAACGGTACCTCACTGCCAAAGATGATAAGAGTGCCAAATTCTCAGCCCTGTTCGGAGGATATCTCTTTATCCCGGTTTCCGCTATCTTTTTCCTGATCGGTACCGGACTCTATACCTACTATAAAATCCATCCGGGATTACTACCCGAAGGCATTGACGGCGATTTTGTATTTCCCTACTTTATTGTGAACCAGTTGCCGGCCGGTCTTACCGGACTATTGATCGCTTCTATCTTTGCAGCCGGTATGAGTACGGTGGCTACCAGTATCACCAGTTCAGCGACCATTGTACTCACCGACTATTACCAGCGTTTTTTCAAAAAAGATGCTACCGATAAGCAATCCGTACGGATGATCTATATCTACAACGCAGTCATTGGTATCATCGGTATCTTTGTGGCGATTGCTTTCTTACAGGTGAACAGTGCCCTGGACGCCTGGTGGGCACTCTCTTCCATCTTTAGCGGGGGCATGCTGGGACTCTTCCTGTTGGGATATATCTCCCGCAAAGCCCGTAATATTGATGCCATTATCGGTACTATCTGTGGTGTGATCGTAGTGATGTGGATGAGTCTTTCACCCATTATGTTCAAAGATGGTTTCCTGAGTGAGTTTGCCAGTCCGCTCCATGCCAATCTAACTATCGTATTTGGTACCATCGTTATCTTCCTGGTCGGTTTCCTGCTGGCAAAGTTCTCTTTCCGTAAATAAGGCTTTTGAGTACAAAGAGGGGGGGATTTACGTCTTCTCTCTATACAAACTCATTAACCAGGAAACAGAAAAATGTTCAAATCAAGATTGCTATTACTAACCTTTCTGATAAGTCTTCTGTGCAGTTGTAGGAAGACCCGTGTACATATAACAGTAGCTCCCGATGCCGGTAAACGGGCAGAGTTTGCAGCTTCCCAACTGAAAGATGCTCTAGAGAAAGCCGGGTATAGGGTAAATATGGGCGAAGGCGAAGGAAAGACCATCCGCCTGGAATTATCTAACGACACTACCTTAAAAGCCGAAGGGTTCCATATCACTACCGAAGGCGATAGAACCACTGTTACCGGGAACGATGACAGCGGGGTTATTTACGGTGCCCGTGAACTGATAGACCGCCTGAAGAACCAGAAGAACCTGGATTTTCCTGCTTCATTTACCGATGCCCCCGAAATGGTACTGCGCGGAGCCTGTATAGGTCTGCAAAAGATGGTTTACCTGCCCGGACGCGGCGTATACGAATATCCCTATACCCCGGAAAGTTTTCCCTGGTTCTACGATAAAGAGCAGTGGATCAACTACCTGGATATGCTGGTAGAGAACCGTATGAACTCCCTCTATCTCTGGAACGGTCACCCCTTCGCTTCGCTGGTGAAACTGGGTGATTATCCGTTTGCCGTGGAGGTGGATGATGAAACCTTTAAAATGAATGAAGAGATGTTCTCTTTCCTCACCGAAGAGGCCGATAAGAGAGGGATCTTTGTGATCCAGATGTTCTACAATATTCTTCTTTCCAAACCCTTTGCTGAACATTACGGGCTCAAAACCCAGGATCGCAACCGGCCTATCACTCCCCTTGTCAGTGACTATACCCGTAAATCCATTGCTGCTTTTGTGGAGAAGTATCCCAATGTGGGTTTGCTGGTCTGCCTGGGAGAGGCTATATCCAGCTATGAGGAGGATGTGATCTGGTTTACCGAAACCATCATCCCGGGTGTAAAAGATGGCCTCAAAGCCTTAGGACGTACCGACGAACCCCCTATCCTGGTTCGTGCACACGATACAGACTGTAAAGCGGTAATGGATGCTGCACTGCCTATGTACAGCAACCTCTATACCATGCATAAATACAACGGTGAATCTTTAACCACCTACGAGCCCCGCGGACCGTGGACCAAGATACATACCGACCTAAGCTCCCTGGGAAGTACCCATATCAGTAACGTACATATCCTGGCTAACCTGGAACCCTTCCGTTGGGGATCGCCTGACTTTATCCAAAAAACAGTGAATGCGATGCACGATATTCACGGTGCCAATGCCCTGCACCTCTACCCGCAGTCCTCTTACTGGGACTGGCCGTATACGGCTGATAAACTACCGAACGGAGAACGGGAACTGCAATTGTACCGGGACTGGATCTGGTACCAGGGGTGGGGACGCTACGCCTGGAACTGTCGCCGTGACCGTGCGGACGAAATTGTATACTGGACCGGTCAGTTAGCCGATTTCTATGGAACCACTCCGGAAGTTGCTAAAGCCATTCTGGATGCGTATGAAGCCTCCGGAGAGATCGCTCCTAAGTTGTTGAGGCGTTTTGGTATTACGGAGGGGAACCGTCAGACATTGTTGCTGGGTATGTTCATGAGTCAGTTGGTTAATCCCTATAAATATACCATCTATCCCGGATTTTATGAAAGCTGTGGCCCGGAGGGCGAAAAGCTGATCGAATATGTAGAGAAAGAGTGGAAAAACGAGCCGCATGTAGGTGAAATGCCGCTTGATATTATTGCCGAAGCTGTGCAGCATGGGGACGATGCGGTTGCAGCCATTGAACAGGCAGCCGGTAAAGCAAAAGCCAATAAAGCAGAGTTTGAAAGATTGCGTAACGATATGCACTGCTACCGCGAATTTGCCTACGCATTCAATTATAAAGTAAAAGCAGCCAAACTGGTACTCGATTACCAGTGGGGAAAAGATATAAAGAACCTCGAAGAGGCGATCCCCCTGATGGAACAAGGTCTCGAACACTACCGCAAGCTGGTAGAGTTGACTAAAGAGCATTATTACTATGCCAATAGTATGCAGACCTCCCAGCGTCGTATCCCCATCGGTGGCGACGGAGGCAAGAACAAGACCTGGGAAGAGATGCTGGTACATTACGAAGCAGAACTGGAAAACTTTAGGAATAACCTGGCTCTGCTGAAAGCCCGTGCCGAAGGCGGATCGGAAGAAAAAGAAGTTGAAATTACTGTTTTGCCTCAGGCAAATGTAACATTGATCAGTAAACTACAGCCGGTTAAACTGACTAAAGGTTCTGCTCTCTTTACCAACCTTCCGGGTGCAAAGGTAGAAGAGCTGGCTCCAGAACTGGAAGGGTTGACCGCTTACCGTTTTGACGGGGATGAGCAACGCAACAGCGGTACGACCATTGAGTTTGAGAGTAAAGAACCGGTGAAGATCCTGGTGGGTTACTTCCGGGACGACCAACGCAAATATGCCAAAAAGCCGACGCTGGAAACCGATGCTTCTGCCAACGATCACGGGCAGGCCGAAGCCCGCCTGACTAATGCCATCCGGCTAGAAGGGCTGCCTCTGGCTGACATTCATACTTACAGCTTCCCGGCCGGTAAGCATACCCTATTCCTGCCGAAAGGTTATCTGCTGGTAACCGGTTTTACAGTCGCTGATATTACTCCGCGTAATGCAGGGCTGGCCGGTGCGGAAGAGACCATGGACTGGTTGTTCTATTGATCCCGTGAGAGAATAAAAAACAGATTTCAGAATTGTTAGTTGATTGATATGGAAAAGAGACATCTCTTAACCTATAGCTTGTTCTGCTTTACGCTGTTTGCTTTGGCACAGCGTGAAGTATCGCAGGCTACGATGTCCGAAATTTACGAGCAGGTAAAAACACCGTATAAATACGGACTGGTAGTGGCTCCGGAAACAAACTACTCCAAAATGGACTGCCCTACGGTGTTCCGTCACGAAGATACCTGGTATATGACTTACGTGGTATACAACGGAAAAGAGGGTAACGACGGTCGGGGATACGAAACCTGGATCGCCCGGAGTGAAAACCTGCTGGAGTGGGAAACGCTGGGCCGGGTGCTCTCTTTCCGGGATAATATCTGGGACCAGAGCCAGCGCGGAGGATTTCCTGCCCTTCCGGATATGGAGTGGGGAGGAAATTACAATCTGTATCCCTACAAAGGAAAATACTGGATGACCTATATCGGGGGAGAGAATCCCGGATACGAGGCCGGCCCGCTTAAGATCGGTCTGGCCTGGACGGATGAAAAGAACCTGGGTAAACCGGTAGAGTGGGAGGCACTTAATAAACCTGTTATGACCCCTGAAGATAAGGACGGACAGTGGTTTGAGAACATTACCCAGTACAAAAGCACTGTCTATTGGGACAAAGAAGAACGTTTCGGCTATCCGTTCGTTATGTTTTACAACGCCGGAGGGATCAATCCGGAGAACGAACTCAAAGCCGAGCGGGTAGGGATTGTCCTCTCCAAAGATATGAAGAAGTGGAAGCGCTATCCCGGAAATCCTGTTTTTGCCCATGAATCCAAAGGTACCATTACCGGAGATGCCCATATCCAGAAGTTCGGCGACCTTTATGTGATGTTCTACTTCTCCGCTTTTGAGCCTTCACGCACCTATAAAGCCTACAATACCTTCGCCTGTAGCTACGACCTGGTTAACTGGTACGACTGGGAAGGAGAAGACCTCATTATCCCCAGCAAGGATTACGACGATCTTTTTGCCCATAAAAGCTATGTAATTAACCACGACGGGGTAGTCTATCACTTCTATTGTGCGACCAATAAATTTGATCAGCGGGGTATAGCCGTAGCGACCAGTAAACCGATGGGACGTTCTGCCGTTCGTTTCCCTACTCCCGAAGTAAAGAAGCGCAGAGGGATCGTAGAACTCAATGACAATTGGAAAACCTCCATTTTGCAGGATGGAAAAGAGAAATATACCCAGTATGTAAATATACCCCATAACTGGGACGACTATTACGGATACCGTCAGCTTACCCACGGTAACCTACACGGCAGTGCAGTCTATACCAAAAAGTTCCGAGTGGATGATCCGGGGGTGGGAAAAAGCTATTTCCTCTATTTTGACGGAGTCGGTACCTATGCCACCGTGAAGCTTAACGGAGTCGATCTGGGACGCTATCCGGCAGGCCGTACAGTGTTGACACTCGATGTATCAGATGCCATCCGTCCGGGCGCAGAGAACGAACTGGAAGTAGTAGCCGAACATCCGGCGATGATAGCTGATATGCCTTGGGTATGTGGTGGCTGCTCTTCCGAATGGGGATTCAGTGAAGGCTCTCAGCCGCTGGGTATCTTCCGTCCCGTAAGATTAGAAATTACCGACCAAGTACGTATCGAACCTTTCGGGGTACATATCTGGAACGATGATAATGCCTCTACCCTTTATATAGAGACCGAAGTTAAGAATTACGGCAAAGAGACAGAGACCGTAGAGCTGGTGAACCGTTTCAATAACGACCTCGGTATCCAGGTATTGCGGTTTACCGAAAAGCTGACTTTGGCTCCGGGTGAAACAAAGGTGATCCGCCAGTCGGCACCCATCACCGACCCGGTATTGTGGAGCACGGAACATCCATACCTCTACAAGCTAGCTACCATGATCAAGAAAGATTCCCTGACCACCGACGAAATCACCACTCCTTTCGGGGTACGTACCATTAGCTGGCCGGTGAAACGGAACGATGGGGACGGACGGTTCTACCTCAATGGAGAACCGGTATTCCTGAATGGAGTATGTGAATACGAACATCAGTTCGGGCAGAGCCACGCCTTCAGTGCCGAACAGGTAAAAGCCCGTGTCAAACAGATGAAGGCTGCCGGTTTCAATGCTTTCCGGGATGCACACCAGCCGCACCACCTCGACTATCAGCACTATTGGGACGAAGAGGGGATCCTTTTCTGGACACAATTTTCGGCCCATGTGTGGTACGATACACCCGAGTTTCGGGAGAATTTTAAAATCCTACTGCGCAAGTGGGTCAAAGAGCGTCGTAACTCCCCTTCAGTAGTGATATGGGGTTTGCAGAACGAAAGTACCCTGCCTCGTGTCTTTGCCGAGGAGTGTAGCGAAATTATCCGCGAGATGGATCCTACCGCCCGTACCATGCGGGTGATCACCACCTGCAACGGGGGAGAGGGTACCGATTGGAATGTAGTACAAAACTGGAGTGGCACTTATGGAGGAGATCCTACACAATATAACCGGGAACTTGCCCGCCCCGACCAACTTCTTAACGGAGAGTATGGAGCCTGGAGAAGCCTGGATCTTCATACGGAACCCGGAGATTTTGAGCAGGAAGGTGTATGGAGCGAAGACCGGATGTGCCAGTTGATGGAGATGAAGATCAGACTCGCCGAAGAGGCACGTGATAGCGTGTGCGGACAGTTCCAGTGGATATACAGTAGCCACGATAACCCCGGCCGTCGCCAGCCGGACGAAGCTTACCGGGTCTTGAATAAAGTCGGTCCTTTCAACTACAAAGGATTGGTTTCTCCCTGGGAAGAACCCCTCGACGTATACTATATGTACCGGGCTAACTATGTAAGCCCCACCAAAGACCCGATGGTCTATATCGTATCCCACACCTGGCCGGAACGTTTTGAAAGCGGTCGCCGCCGGGCTACTGTTGAAGTATATAGCAACTGTGATTCGGTACTGCTTTATAACGATTTAGCCGATAACGAACTCTATCGCTCCAAAAAGAACAACGGTACCGGTACTCACTTTATGTGGGAGAACCGGGATATCCGTTACAATGTACTCCGTGCCGTGGGTTACTACAAAAGAAAACCGGTAGCAGAAGACCTCATTGTACTCAACGGATTGGAAGAAGCGCCTAATTTCCATCGGTTGTATGAAGGAGCCAAACCTCTGTTGAAAGGCCAGGATGGATATAACTACCTGTACCGTATCAATTGCGGTGGAGACGACTATACCGATGAGTTCGGGCAAAAGTGGTTGCAGGATAATACCCACTTCTCCCGCTCCTGGGCCGAAGATTTCGAAAGACTTGATCCCTATCTGGCCAGCCAGCGGGTGACATACGATCCCATCCGCGGTGTACGCGACTGGAAACTTTTCCAGAGCTTCCGTTTCGGTCGTCATAAACTCAATTACCGGTTCCCGGTACCTGACGGGAACTACCGGATCGAACTCTACTTTACCGAGCCGTGGCACGGTACCGGTGGCAGTGCGACTACCGATTGCGGAGGATTCCGTATCTTCGATGTAGCCATCAATGGGCAGACAGTGATCGATGACCTCGATATCTGGGCCGAAGCCGGACACGACGGAGCACTTAAGAAAATAGTAGAAGTTCAGGTAAAAGGAGGAGAACTGCTTATCTCCTTCCCGGAAGTAAAAGCCGGGCAGGCCCTGATCTCTGCCATTGCCGTAGCTACTACGGATGTAGCTGCTAAACCTACGGTGTATGCCCCCGTAGATTGGAACTGGGAAGAGGCTGCCAAAGAGCGGATCGTAAAGACCCCGAAAGAGATGCTGCCCGAAGATGTGGATGAACGTCCCAATGTAACCTACGAAGCGGAAAATGCAGTGATCCAGGGAAAATACACAAAGAAAGAGCATCGCAAACAACAAGGTGTCTTCTTTGAAAAAGGTACAGGTCAATCCATTGAATGGAATATCTCTACTGGGCTGGCCCAGGTATACGCCCTCCGGTTTAAGTATATGAACCTCACCGGCAAACCGGTACCGGTAAAACTACAGTTCATCGATTCGAAAGGGGTAGTGATGAAAGAGGACCAGATCACTTTTCCGGAAGCCCCGGAAAAGTGGCGGATGATGAGTACCACGACCGGTACCTATATCAATGCCGGATACTATAAAGTGATACTTTTCGCTGATACGATGGAAGGCCTCGCTTTTGATGCGCTGGATGTACAGTAACTATATGTTTATTGCAAAATAGAAGATTAATTAAAAAGCCCTATTGTTGAGAATGATGTGAGAGGATCATAACAGGCTTTTTTAACTAAGAAATAGTTAAGTTTCAATATTAAGTTAGTGTGTAGCTATGTTCTTATAAATAAAAC
>JAJPZL010000252.1 GCA_021204375.1 Bacteroides sp. | reverse complement strand
ATATATATATATATATATATATATAGAAAGATAAATTTTGTTCCATCCTTTCCGGAAAGAGTAGCAAGATAAATAAAAAATCCGATAACAAATGTGCTATATTGTCCGAAGAAGATGGTCAAATTATCCGCTCTTTTTTTACCAGGAAAGTGACAACAGAGGAGACAAAAAGATATCCGCTTTTCTACCCTGGATATTCCATTTGCCTGCTCTTCTTCTCTTCCGGCTCCTACAGTAAAATTACCTGAAACAATTACATTCATCCTGACTTTAACTTATAATTTTTAGGCGACATCTTCATTACTTTTGAAAATAGTCTGCTAAAATAGGCTACATCATTATATCCTAACAGATAGGCTACTTCATTAATCTTCAGGGATGTTAGTTCAAAGTACTGGCAGGCTCTCTGAATTTTTAGTCTGATAAAATAGTCGATCACAGAATAAGAGGTACTTTTATGAAAAACAAAAGAGAGATGGGAAACAGATATATGAAATTTCTCCGAGAGTTCTTTCAAAGTAATTTGTCTGGTTATATTTTCTTTCATATAGGATAAGATCTGTTCGGTCAGATTTTTATAGGTTTCACCCTTCCCGGGAATCCCATTACGAGTCTGTTTGTAGAGAAAAGAAGAGAGAAGATATTGAAAACAGGAGCAGGCGTACCGGAAATTCTCTTTGATAAAACCGGACTCCAGGCAGGTATATATTTTCTCAAATAGATCCTGCCAGTTCTGCTCAAACAAATTTTCTTCGTGGACGAGTATTTGCGGAGTTATACATACCGGCATATAGGAAGAAGTTTGTTTCCCTTTAAAATGGATCCAGTAAATAGTCCATGGATCCTCATTATGGGCCCCGAAACTATTAGGCATTTTATGAGGAAGTACAAAAAATTGATTTTTATCTACCGGATATGTTTTTCCGCCGGTCTTAACCCACCCTTTTCCTTTTATACAATAAACTAATATAGAATAATCTGTTCCTTCAGATTTCTCTATATAATGATATTTGACCTCCGGAAAAAATCCTATCCGGGAAATATACAAATTGGTTACAAACGGATCGCCCAGATACTCTCTGATACTCTCGTCGGGAAAACTCAGTATGCGTTGTCCTTTGAAACCTTCTTTCACGGTGATCTCTCTCATATTCGTAAGATAATCCAATTATTTTGTAACAAAGTTATAATAAATATTCTGTTATAAATGCTTTATTTGCATTATTAACTTTATATGTACAGACATGAAACATACAAACTTCAACAAGCTTCTCTATACCCCTGTAGAAGGTAACCTGTATAAAGGCTGGGAAAGTATTGGCAGGCAGATAAAAGAGAGACAGGAAAAAGCAGAAAACGATCCATTTATCGTAGTCATGGAGACCTATCAGGGGGTTTACCACGATGAGATCATCTCCAGGATCAAACAGATGGGACCGGATCAGTTCATAGATACCAGAGAGATCCTGTTACCTGAAGATGTTTTAGTGAGAAAAACTTTTCCGGATGTTACGAATGACAG
The DNA here is from genome assembly GCA_021204375.1 of Bacteroides sp. Lineage (GTDB taxonomy): Bacteria > Bacteroidota > Bacteroidia > Bacteroidales > Bacteroidaceae > Bacteroides. The sequence goes on along the minus strand of JAJPZL010000252.1, from coordinate 2,161 downwards.
GATATTCGGGTATATGACCCGGTTTTCCTACAAGGATCTGGTAGACTGGCAGAAAGTAGCCCGGGTCCGGCAAAATATCCGGTACGGGAAAGGATTGATCCTAGTGTATGGGTATGCAGCAAGTCTGGTAGAAGAAGATCCGAACCTACTTATTTATGCAGATATGGCACGGTGGGAAATACAGCGTAGGCAACGATTACACGAGGTAGATAATATAGGAGTTTGTAACAGGGAGGAAGACCCTGTCCGGCAATATAAAAGAGGATTCTTTCTGGATTGGCGTATCTGCGACAAGCAAAAGAAGCAACTTTTTGATAAAGCTGACTTCTGGCTGGATACTAATCAGAAAGATTCTCCTAAAATGATACCTGCCGCTTTGATGAGGAAAGGGCTGGAAAAGACAGTACAGACACCTTTCCGGGTAGTACCGTTCTTTGATCCGGGTCCCTGGGGAGAACAATGGATGAAAGATAAATTTGATCTGGGCGATCAGCCTAATTATGCCTGGTGCTTTGATTGTGTACCCGAAGAGAACAGCCTGTTATTAAAAGTAGAAAACGAACTGGTGGAGATCCCTTTCATTAACCTGGTTTTTATAAAACAACGGAACTCTTAGGAGAGGCAGTAGAATCCAGGTTTGGCCAGGAATTCCCTATCCGTTTCGACTTTCTGGATACGATAGAGGGAGGGAACCTCAGTTTACAGGTACATCCTACCACACAATATATACAGAATACGTTCGGGATGAAATATACACAGGACGAAAGCTACTATATGCTGGATGCTACAGAAGATGTAACTGTATATCTGGGACTTAAAAAAGGAATATCCTCCCGGGAAATGATAAGTGATCTCAAAAAAGCACAGGCAGGAGAAGCTTCCTTTGATGCAGATAAATATATAAATAAGTTCCCGGCCAGAAAACATGACCATTTCCTGATCCCCAATGGAACCATCCATTGTTCCGGAACCGGTGGAATGGTGCTGGAAATATTGGCTACTCCTTATATCTTTACCTTTAAATTGTGGGATTGGGGCCGTCTCGGGATGGATGGCAAACCACGCCCGATCAATATTGAACACGGTACCCATGTGATTCAATGGAACCGGGATACGAACTGGTGTAAAGAGAACATTATCAACCGGGTAAAGAAAATAGCCGAAGGAGACGGCTAGCGGGAAGAGAGAACGGGGCTTCATAAAAACGAATTTATTGAAACCCGAAGGTACTGGTTTACAAAACCTGTATTACATACGACCAACGGAAGTGTGAATGTGATCAACCTGATCGAAGGCGAAGAAGCTATTGTAGAAAGTCCTGAAGGCCGCTTTGAACCGTTTGTGGTTCATTATGCCGAAACATTTATCGTTCCGGAGATTGTCGGTACATATACCATACGTCCGTATGGTAAAAGTGAAGGCAGGCAATGTGCTACCCTAAAAGCCTTTGTTCGGTTAAATGCTTAGCTACGTTCAAGCTCAAGGGTGTAGACAAAACTATCTGACTGGAAATAACCGATACTCCACTCTACAGGAAGAGCTTTTTCATCGTAAACGAATCTTTTTCTTTTCAGTATAGGAGCTCCGATATTCATACGGAGCTTCTTTGCTAAGAACTCGTCGGCTGCCCGTGCGCTTACCTCCTCTTTGGAGAGCTTGACATATATATCATACTCTTTGCTCATTATATTATATAAAGGACGCGAAAAGTCTTCATTGCCTGTCATTCCGATGGACGGATTAAAATAAGAGATAAAATAGACAAAAGGACGTTCCGGGTTCCCACGTAACCGCTCCAGTTTAAGTATCTCCGTTCCTTTTTCTATATTAAAAAAGAGTTTACCTCTTCATTGGCCTCCTCCCAGCTTACATGAAGTTCAAAATTACGGATCTCTATTCCCAGCGATTTCATCTCCTGGGAAAAACTGAGCCAGTTCTTTATTTTTATATTGACCGCATCTTCGGCCACTACCGTGCCGACTCCTTTTTTTCTGATCAACAATCCTTCATATACCAGTTTATTAAGAGCCTGCCGGATCGTACTGCGGGATATACCCAGGTTTTTAGAAAGATCCATTTCATTGGGCAATAATTTACCCGCTCTATATTCAGGTTGCTGAATTAGTCTTCGTAATTGTTCCTCTATTTGTAAGTATAAAGG
>JAJPZL010000059.1:1153-3691 GCA_021204375.1 Bacteroides sp. | reverse complement strand
CGGGCAGGTAACCGCTGATACGCTCAGCGGCGTCGCGGTGGTTGGCAAATACAATAGCGGATCGACTACCCAGTGAACAGAGCAGACGGAAAAGAGTACGTAATTTATCTTTTTCGGGAGAGAGCACCTTCATCAATTGCAGGCGCGACTCTTCGGGATCATTCTCCAAAAAGTTAAGCCTGAGCGCCTCTCCTACTCCGGTAAAGTCAGGTATTTGCTCAGCATCGGTAGCAGAAAGCAGAATCCGTTGTGTAAGACCCGAAAGGTAAGAGAGAATGAATTGCATCTCTTCCTGAAAACCCAGTTCGAGGGATTTATCAAATTCATCCAGGATCAGATACCGGACCGTGGAAGCATTAAAATTATCTTTACCCAGGTGATCCTTGATACGACCGGGGGTACCGACAATAACAGCCGGATGATTACCCGCAATACTTTTCTTTTCGTCTGCAATGGAGTGTCCGCCGTAGCAGGAATATATCTTTAATGGAGAATTTATCTGTTTAAAGACGGACTCTATCTGTAGGGCAAGTTCGCGCGAGGGAACAAGTATCAGGGCTTGAATAGCCGGATTGGCCGGATCAAGACTCTCCATCAACGGCAATAGATAGGCCAGGGTCTTCCCTGTTCCCGTGGGTGAAAGCAACACAATATCCTTCTTACTTGTAAAAGATCGCAGGAGAGATTCCTGCATCGGATTAAGCTCTTCTATTTTCAGGTTCTGTAAAGCTGAACCCAAAAAATCATTTATTTTATTCATAGGTGCAAAGATAAGGGGTTTAGGGGACTTTTTCCCCTGAATATAAAAAAGAAAAGCGACCTTGTGAATAAAGGCCGCCTTTTCATCTACTCTCTGCTTATAATAACTTCATCTGTAAGTCTGTTTTTACCCATACTTTTTACTTATATCAGATTCTCTCCGGAAAAGATCTCTACATTTTCCCAGCGTATCGTATGGTAAGGATCGGCTTTTTTGCGTCCCTGACTTTTACCGTTCACAAAAAGTTCTGCCTCCTCCTGATTGGTAAAGACCATAAAATCCTGATAAGGAGATTTGCGGTAAAGGTTGCGCTTTTCTGCCAGATGGAGTACCGGATCTTCCTGATTCCAGTTGGCTTTATAGAACCAGAAGGCATCTTTCCGCTCTTTACGGTCGAAAGTAACCAATCCCTTATCGTTAATACCGGGCCGGTCTCCTTCAGTACGGTGAGCAGCTCCGAAGTCAAAGAGGTTCCAGATAAAACTTCCTCAGACAAAAGGACGGGAGTGAATGATCTTCCAGTTCTCCATGTGGTACAAGGTCTGCCAGTTCTCAGGATGCCACCAGCTTACGGGAGTGGGCTGAATAAGAGCCTCCTGCTGGTGATAAATACTTGCTCCTGCTCCATATTCACTGATCCCGATCTTCAACTGAGGATATTTTTTATGGGTCTCGTCCAGCCATTTTCCCAGAGCAGCAGGTGTCTCTCCATACCAGCCATCGTAACGGTTCCAGGCAATGTTATCGATGATAAAGTTGATAGCCCCCTCCTGATTACTGGCTGAAGTGGTGGGACGGGTAGGGTCTTCCCGATGAGCCATTTCCTGAAGTTCTTTGATATACTCTATGGGATTATCGCCTTGTTCTTTAAGTTCGTTAAAAAGTCCCCAGAAACAGATAGAAGGATGGTTATAATGTTGTCGGATAAGCTCGGTAAGTTGCTCTTTCCCGTTGTTCCGGAAAGAGGGTTGATCAATAAAGCCCTTATCTTCGTATCCTCCGGGACCTATAAAGGGGATCTCCGCCCACACTACCAAACCATAGCGGTCGGCAAGGTCGTAAACATATTCCGCCTGAGGATAGTGGGCCAGCCTTACGGCGGTGGCACCTATCTCCCGGATAATATCCATATCTTCCTGATGGTGATGCTTTAAAAGAGCATTTCCCCGCTGAGCACGATCCTGGTGGCGGCATACTCCTTTTAAAAGGAGATGCTCTCCATTCAGGAAAAAGCCTTTCTCCGGATCGGTATGATAATAGCGGAGTCCCAGGGACTGGGTTATCTGGTCAAGCAACTGCGACCCGTTATATACGTTTATTTCAATCTGATAGATAAAAGGATCTTTCCGGCCATTCCAAAGACGAGGAGAAGAGATCATAAATTCCATACGCTCCTCTCCTGCCACAAAGGAATTTTCTCCAATATGTTTTTCCATATATAATACCTCTTTCCCCTCTTCTTTAACCGATAGAGTAAGCCGGAGTTGCTCTTCTTTTTCAGGAGTACCGGAGAGCTTTACTACTGCGCAGACCGTTGCTTGCTCCCGGTTTACAGCCTGTTGTGCCAGATAGACTCCCGGCGAGGCGTAATCCAGAGGACTTATGCAGAGTTTTCCCGTAACAAGAAGATGTACATCCCGGTACATACCTCCGTAGAAATTAAAGTCTCCTACCAGGGGCATTATATCGAGTTGTTCTGCATTATTAACCCGTACCATTACTTCGTTTTCTGCCCCATAGGTTACCCGGTCGGTTATTTCAAAGCTAAAGGCTCCGTA
>JAJPZL010000059.1:0-1143 GCA_021204375.1 Bacteroides sp. | reverse complement strand
TGTTCTCCCAGATGTTTTCCGTTCATAAAAACATTGGCAATATTACCAACCACTTCAAAGCGAAGAAAAAGTCGTTTATCTCTCCACTCCTCTTTCATAAAAAGTTTCCGTTTATAATTCCCGACACCTCTCTTGTAATCAGGCTTCCCGGCAAGGGCATCTGTAGTATTCCAGGTATGAGGTATATCTACCCGTTGCCAGGTATTCTTCTCTACCTGGTGTGAAAAACGGAATAACCAGTTATCATTGATAGGGAAACAGGTGCGCTGCGCTGTCAGAGGAAAAAGCAATAGCAGAAAAAAAGTACAATAGTAAAACGTTTTTTATTCATATCATTTCGATTTTATAGGTTAAGATCATCCGTAACAAAAGAAAAGTCTCTTCCGTAGAACAAAAATAGAAAAATATCCCGGAAAATACTTCTTTATATAAGTGTTTTACGGGATTATTTTTTCTCTGATGTTATGGGTCTGCCTTTTCAGGTACAGTCCCCAATAAACAGACTAGTTGGAAGAGACATACTTGTTTTTAATATAGGTACGGAATAGTTCTTTCATACCTACCGTACCAATAAAAGTAAGCAGGATCTCCCGGGCTTTCCTCTCTTTTTCCAGTTCTCTTTCCAGACCTGCTGCCCTATAGGTAGAGAAGAGTCCGGCCACCGTATTATTATTAAAAGTAGTAGCCAGATTATCAATGTTATCACGGAGCGCACTACTGAAAGAACAGGGAATAAATAGTTGAATATCGGTTACGATCGTATTTTTAAGAATACCGAAATCTGCCGCATACCTGTTTTCGGCTTCAGAAATTTGTTTTACTTTTTTGCGCACAGCTTCTATCAGATATTTATTTACTTCTGCTGATTGACACACTTCGGCATTTACCGGAGAATTTTTTAAGTTTTTCTTACTTATGTTTTTTGTTTTGGGGATCATTTCCCAGTAAAACCGTCCCTACCGTGTTATACACTACTTATTTACTGAGATTACTTTCTGGTGTTGACTTTTTATTATTAGTTATTCATAGTATTACTACCACACAAATATATTTTTTTCCATAGTAAAAGACAAATATTACATCCAACAATTATGACACAACACATTATATTTAACTTATTTTATAATCAAATATATTATAACA
>JAJPZL010000164.1 GCA_021204375.1 Bacteroides sp. | reverse complement strand
TTATGACAGGACTTATCACGGCTTCTGCGGTAGAGGATGAACTTATTTTTGGGAATGCCTCCAGCGAAAAACGCCACTCTTTTACCGGACATTTTACAGAAGCTTATACAGGAGGACTAAGAGAGCCTGCAAGGCGCATGTTGCCGTACTCCTCCGCACACTGGGAAGGAGGAACATGCTCCTTCCGGATGCGGGTTAACCCTGTGGAACAGAACTATTTTACTGTGCGGCTTTTCGGAGACGAAACAGACCGGAATAACATTCTTTTTTTATAGAGGGATTACAGGTGGGTTACCGTCATCTGGGAGATATTGATTATCTCTGGTCCGGGAACGGAGAACCTCCTTTGCCGGGACGCTTTTACTATATCACCCTGCCTTTGCCTTTAAAATATACCCGGGGTAAAAAAGAGGTGGAACTGGAACTACGCTCTTATGGGCCTATGTGGGGATACGGGGAGACCTTTGAACAATACCAGAAAGAGATGAAGGAACCCACTATTGGCTTTTACAAAGCTTATACCCATACGGAGACCTGTTTTACTCCTTCCCGGAAAGAGGTTCAGGGTAAACCACCTGTAGCGGCGATCCGGCAGCATCCCGGTGCGGAAGTACTGGACCGGTTAAAAGAACGGGTGAACCATACACTTACTGATCTTCTTTCCAAAGAGGTGCTACACTCCCAGTTTGAAATGTGGACCCTGGCGGAGGCCTATCCTGTTACCTGGACAGTGGCCTGGCAGGATCCCCGGGTAGTACCGCTTATTATCCGGTCGGTAGATGATTTCTATCTCCGGTACAAAGAGAAACCCGAACTGATGTACCAGGACCCTTCGGTCTATAACAACGAATGGCTTATAACAGGTCCCATGGCCCGTGCTATCCGTATGTTATGGAGTGAAATAGCACCGTTGATAATCCCGCAGCAGCGTTCCGGCTGGTCGGAAATGTTTCAGGCCTCCCTGGCTTACAGTACTACTCACCGCAGGCACTACACCAATCAGAGTATGATCATTGATCTCTTTATGTACGATGTCAATAAAACCCTGAGCCTGATCGATCCCATGCATGCATTACCGGAATACCAGACACTGCGTTACCTGTATGAAAGCGTAGGGCTAGCTCCCTGGACAGGGAGTAATGATGCCCGTCCGCTTGGCAATGATTTCTGGCAGCTCACAGCAAAAGGACTTACCAAAGAGCTGGGATATGTAGGTTATTACGGGGAAGTACTGGACTTGGTAGACGATATATACCGGTCTACCTGTGTAACCAGCTTTCCTGAAACCGGTGATCCGCAGATACGGGCCCAGTTGCTCCATATGATGGAAGCACGCAGTTATTTTCGTTATCCTGCGCTGGACGAAGATGGGAACCGGGCGATTCGTATTGAAGCAGTGGTCGGGTGGCGTGACAGAGGGCATTACCCGGGAGATGTTACCTATGGCGACCGGGGCCTGGGACGCTACTCCTTTGATGACGGCTGTTTTAACCCGTGACGAATGCGCCATTGGTATGGCACAGCAACTGCTCAGGGACAACCAGTTTTTCCGGATGGTAGAGAAGAAAATGGAGACTCAAAACCTGCGGGCTACCCGTGCCCTGATCCATATCCCTGAAGAGTATGAATGTATACGGAACCATCCTTCTGTGGAATTTGCCATGCCTATGGCTTCCGGAAGTCCGGATCTTGTATTCAGTGACGAAGAGAACGGAGTGATAGCGGTAAAGAACGGAGAGGAGATATTGTATGCTTCTCTTTACTGGAGGGCCCGTTACGCAGTGAACAATCTGGCAAAAATACACTATATCACTCCGGTTACAGACCGGATAGCCAATATATACATAGAGACTGAAATTGCGGATAGCGATATGCATTATACCCGGCCTGATTGGGTCAACCTGGGATTTGTCGGATGGCGGGAGTGGTATGAAGGGATTCATTCGGCACATGCGGGAGAGGAACTGGCTATTGTCCGGATTCCTGAAGGAGTACCTTTTACACCGGGAGAGGAGAGTAGTTATACCGGGAGAGCCCGGTATTATAAAATGGAATACGGTAACTATCTGGTAGCTATGAACAGTACGGCTGATGAAACCTTTATGCTGGAGATCCCTGCCGGGAAATGGATCAATCTCTCTGCCGGTAAAGAAGAAGTAAAGGGTCAGTGTATGGAAGTTCCTCCCGTTTCCACCCTGGTATTGTATAAAAAATACGAGACAAAGAGAATAAAAACAAGGGCTGGTTCTTTGATTGAAATCATATTTTACCTAATTTGGCACCCTGAAAAACCGGAGGAGATCTCTCTTTTCCGATTTTACTCTCCATTTGCCATAGATTGATTAACAGATAGTAAGAAGCCATGAAAAAAGTAAGTTTACTCTTTGTACTCCTGGGTCTGGTACTGACTTTACAGGCACAGGAACAAGTAAAAGTAGCCTGTGTGGGGAACAGCATTACCTTTGGTGCAGGTATTGAGAACCGTGCCCGGGATAGTTATCCGGCTGTATTGGGACAGCTTCTGGGTGAGAAGTATGAGGTACGGAATTTCGGTGTCAGTGGCCGTACGCTACTTAACAAAGGAGATCGTCCTTATATGAAGGAGGAGCGTTTTCAGGAAGCTTTGCAATTTGATCCTGATATAGTAATTATCAAGTTAGGGACCAACGATACCAAGCCCCAGAACTGGGTGTATAAGGCCGATTTTAAACGGGATATGATCACCCTGATTGATGCTTTCCGGGATCTTTCCTCCAATCCGGAGGTCTGGCTCTGCTATCCGGCAACTGCCTATAGTGCCGAATTAGGGATCAATGATAGTATTATTGTAGCAGGTGTGATCCCTGTTATTACAGAGGTCGCCGGTGAGAAGGGACTTCGGGTAATTGATCTGCATAGTGCTACGGCAGATATGGAAGAAAATTTTCCCGATAAGATCCATCCGAATGAAGCTGGTGCGAAAATTATGGCTACTGCCGTGTATAAAGCATTGACCGGGAAGGAAACTGCGTCTGTAGAGAGTGAGCTGTCTGTAAAGGAGAAAGGTTGTAAGACGAAAGTACTGGTAGCCGGTTTACCGTAAGTTATCTTTGCTCTTTTTACGGAAAGTCTGTTTCTTTTGAGATCCGGAGTTATTGTTGTTTCAATAAGCTCTCTGTAATCTCTTTCAGTTCTGCCAGGGTAGCCAGGGGATCATCCTTAAATATAGCATGGATAATGCCCTGCCGGTTACTAATATAGATACGGGGTACGGTATGAGTGGCAAACAGGTTATAGATGCTTCTGTTTGCCTGTGCGGAGTATGGAAAGGTTAATCCGTTCTTTTCCCAGTAAACTTTTACTTTTTCTTCCGGATTTTCGCGGCTTATTCCGAAAATAACGACCTCTTCATTCTTCGGATAGTCCCGGTAGAACTGGTCAAAGACAGGAAGTTGTATCTGACAATGTTTACATTCAGTGGTAAAAAGTAAAATAACGGATATTTTATTTAAGAGATATTCCTCGTTGATCCGGCTATTGTCCGAAAGAAGAAGGTCCAGGGAGGGTATAGGGTCACCGATAATAAGGTCGGCACCCTGGATCTCTTTATCCGCTTCTTTGATACATCATGTCAATAAATTTATGATGATCAGGATATATACCAATTATTGACTATACGTTAACAAAGAGATAAAATTCATACTAATTTTTAAA
>JAJPZL010000351.1 GCA_021204375.1 Bacteroides sp. | reverse complement strand
GCTATCAGCTATAACTCCGACTTCAAATCCAGAATTTATAATAGGACATTATGCGAATAATCATATTATTTAAAGCCAGCGGGTAAACCGTTTGATATACCAGTTCTTTACCAGCTGGGTAAGGAGACAATAACATACCAGTGTACCAATGAGCCAGGGGAAGTAACTCCAGGGAAGTGGTACCAGACCGATGGAGGCTCCGAAGGAGGAGAAGGGGATCACAAGTCCTATGGCCATGACCAATCCGGTAAGGAGCATTACCGGCCAGGAGGCACGGCTCTGGATAAAGGGTATCTTCCGGGTACGGATCATGTGTACGATCAGTGTCTGGGAGAGTAATCCTTCTACAAACCAACCGGACTGAAAGAGTGACTGGTGTTCGGGAGAGGTACAGCCGAATATATACCACATCACTAAGAAAGTAGTAATATCAAAGATGGAACTGATAGGGCTTATATAGATCATAAAGCGGCTCAGGTCGGAGGCATCCCATTTACGGGGTTTCCGGAGATACTCCCGGTCCATCCGGTCAAAGGGGATGGTGGTCTGAGAGATATCGTAGAGCAGGTTCTGGATAAGCAGGTGAATGGGAAGCATCGGCAGGAAGGGCAGGAAAGCGCTGGCTGCCAACATACTGAACATATTACCGAAGTTAGAGCTGGCTGTCATCTTAATATATTTCATAATGTTACCGAAGGTTTTCCGGCCTTCGACCACTCCCTCTTCGAGTACCATCAGATCTTTATCCAACAGAATAATATCGGCACTCTCTTTGGTAATATCCACGGCAGTATCTACGGAGATACCGATATCGGACTGACGCAGGGCGGAGGCATCGTTAATACCGTCTCCCAGGAATCCTACCGTATTATTCAACTCCTGAAGCAGAGTAATAATGCAGGTCTTTTGCAAGGGGGGTGAGTTTGAAAAAGACTTTGGTCTGCGACAGATGATCTTTCAGGGTTTCATCATCCATCTCTTCGACCTGGGTTCCGGTAAGTGAATAGGTGGTATCTACTCCCACCTGGCGGCAGATGGTTTTAACTACTGCTTCATTATCGCCGGAAAGTACTTTTACCTATACTCCGTGATCGTATAACTGACGGATGGCTCCGGCTGCGGAGTCTTTGGGCGGATCGAGAAAGGCAAGGTAGCCGATCAGTACCATTCCGGCTTCATCTTCCACAGCAAAATCGTGCTCTTTTTCTATCCAGCTTTTATGAGCCACGGCCAGTACACGCATTCCTTCCTGGTTCATCCGTTTACTGATTGTATAAGCCTTCTGGCGCAGATCATCGGTCAATCTCCTCACTTCTCCGTCAAACTCGGCATAGGTGCAGATCTCCAGCATCTCTTCCACAGCGCCTTTGGTAATGATCTGCCGTTTTCCCTCTTTATCTTCTACCACTACGGACATGCGCCTGCGGGTGAAATCAAAAGGCATCTCATCTACTTTGTGATAATTATCCTTGAGATGTTCGAGTTGTAATTCGCCTACATGGGAAAGGACCGCACGATCCATCAGGTTCTTAAGGCCGGTCTGGAAGTAGCTATTGAAGTAGGCATGGCGCAGTACCCGCTTTTTATCGTCAACAGAGCCGTCGGCATTGAGATATTTCTCAAGTACAATGTGATCACGGGTGAGTGTACCGGTTTTATCGGTACAGAGAATATTCATGGCCCCGAAGTTCTGAATGGAGTTGAGGTTTTTGACAATGGTCTTTTTGCGGGACATCATCACGGCTCCTTTGGCTAAGTTGGAGGTTACGATCATGGGGAGCATCTCTGGGGTAAGCCCCACAGCGACGGAAATGGCAAAGATAAAGGCATCAAACCAGTCACCCTTGGTGATCCCGTTGATCAGGAAAACAAAGGGCACCATGACCAGCATAAAACGGATCAGTAACAGACTAACATTGTTGATCCCTTTATCGAAACTGGTCTGTGCCCGTACACCTACAATATTTTTAGCAATGGTTCCCAGGTAGGTAGAACGACCGGTGGCAAATACCACCCCGATAGCCGAACCGCTCACTACATTGGAACCCATAAAACAGATATTCTGTAACTCTACCACACTACCGGTACGAGGATTCCCTTTGAGTTCGGGATACTTCTCCACAGCATCCGACTCCCCGGTGAGGGAAGATTGACTCACAAAGAGGTCTTTGGATTCGATGATCCGCATATCGGCCGGAACCATATCTCCCGCAGCGAGATAAACAAGGTCACTGCGTACAATTTCCGAGATATTGACCTCTCGGCCTTGTTTAATGGAGTCACGGTACACAGTAGCACTGTTCTTTACCATCTTTTGCAGCGCCTCGGAAGCTTTTCCCGATTTCCACTCCTGGTAAAAACGGAGCAGGGCACTAAGCAATACCATGGTCGTAATGACAATCACACTGGTCCACTCCCGATCCTCAGGGGCTACCAAAAGTATATCAATGGTCAGGGAGACAACGGCAAGTGCCATCAGTACCCCGATAAAGGGATTGATAAAGGCTTTAATGAAAGTAACAATGAGCTTATCTCTTCCCTCTCTGGCTATTTCATTAGGGCCGTATATTTTCAGCCGGATTTTTATATCTTCTTCCGTAAGACCGCCCGGAGTGGTCTAGAAGTAACTGTATACACTCTTCAGTGGCTGGGTAGCAGCCAGAAAGACTTTTTCCGTATTGAACGGATAGGCCTTTGCTTTCTTTTTTCGTTTTATTTTGTTCCACATCATAGCTTGTCTGTTTTTAAAGACAGCTGGGCTAGGAGGTCCGGTTAACCATTTTCAAATGATGCAGCAAAATTAGAACGGAACAAAAAAGAAAGCTGTTAGAGGGTTATTAAAAGGTTATTAGAAAAAAATTAGAAATTCCTTTCTTACAAAAGTTGATGATCGCAGCACTTTTACCACCATTTCTGAGTACTGTTCTCATACGTAAAAATGCGCTCTTTTACTCCACGGGTATGATTCTTTAATAATAACAGCGCATTCTCAGGTACATCTTTAAAAACAAGAAAACGTTCACGGGTAACCTGAACTCCTAAAGAGTTCCATTTTCCTGCTCCCCAGTAAACAAGTTCATAGCTATCTCCGGTATATATGCCATTATCATCACTCCGTGGCACACATCTTACAGATTGAACCTCTACAGGAATACCCAGATCAAGCCCGATCCAGGAATCCAGGTTATTATTAGCAGCGTGGTAATTAGTCAACCAGTCACCATCAAATGCTTTCGTATAGTCATAGGTAGGGTCATTGTTATATACACCTTGCGAAGCTATGATCTCTCCCGTAAGCCTTTCATCGTTTCCTTTCTGGAACAGTTGAAATTCTGCAATATTCAGAAAAGCCCATTTACGTCCATGAAAACGCCAGTAACGATATTTTTTATTTGTATTTACAGGAATAAGATCCGGATACTCATCGTCTTCTATTTCATAGAAAGTTTCCCACTCTGTAAGAGCAGAGTCGTTGGTAGCCTCCACTCTACCACCCAATATACGGCTCTCCATATGAGCTGTATGGTGAGCCTTAGGGAACTTTCGGCGTACTACTATTTCCCGAAGAGAGGTTGTATCGGGAGTCAGGAAATTTATTTCTCCCTGGTTGTTGAGAATAAAAGGATCCGATATGGGAATTACTTTTTCATTCTTATATTCCATAATTATATAAATAACTCCTTTTCCCATCTGCCGGAAATGTGCAGCCCCGTTTTTCAGC
>JAJPZL010000353.1 GCA_021204375.1 Bacteroides sp. | reverse complement strand
TAATAGGACATTATGCGGATAATCATAAAAATTAAAAAACAATTATAGGGAACCGTATAGGTACCGGATCTCAGCATACGCATGAATAATTATAAGGGGTGAACAAAAATAATCCGGGAAATTATCTGAATATTACCTGTAGAAAAATGTACTTCATTGAGTTAACCTGCACCTTTTTCATAGTTGACTCCCATTCCTGTCAACATAATAGATAGTTGCAGCCTGCGTAGTGCATCAATACTCTCTTTAAGCTGCATCACATACTCCTGGAAAAGAGAATTCTCTTTACGCATACCTGAATAGATGTCGTACATACAGGAGGATTGGACAATGATTTTGTCCATGTCGTAGTAGTAAGAACGATAATTACCTGGGGTGATCATGCCAAGACTTTGGAACACGATCTGAAAGAGCCGGTCAGTAGAGCGGATCAATCCTTTTACTTCATTTTTTACGGAAAACATAACGCTTAGGTTTTGTGGAACATTCGCATGTTCCGGTTCATGAATCAAAGATTGCCAGCTCTGTCTATAAATATAAGCAAAAAAACGGAAAAAACGCTCTTCTTCCGCAGAAGATATTTCTCTTTTTTCATCTTTCCGGCTAAAGAGGTTTTAACCGGAATAACTGTCACAATAAGCAGCAGATATTCCGGTAGTTTGAGTGAGGTATTTGCACGATCTACTTCCTGATAAAATTCGTATGGACCCGTTTTTCCGCTTCCGGGATGGGATGATTCTCCGATCCTATATTCTTTAGGGTCCAGGCCATGTTGCGGGCCAGGGTCCGCATGATCTGTAACCCCTCTTTATCTTATGTTACCTCTCCGGCACTCGCACCGTAGGCAATGTTCCAATATTGGGAACCTACCAGCAACATATTAGAGTAGGTAATGTATTTATTGAGCCTGTCTAAAGCGGCAGTGGCACCTCCCCGGCGGCATACGGCAATGGCCGCTCCCGGTTTGTACTTCATCAGGGAACCGTACGTGTAGAACACTCTGTCCAGCACCGCACAGAGGGCCCCATTGGGACCGGCAAAATAGACCGGCGAGCCAAAAATAACGCCATCCGCCTTTTCCAGTTCCTCCCGGATGGTACTATAAGCCGTATCCTGGAAGATGCACACTCCGGCCTCCTTACAGGCATTACACTGGATACATCCCCGCACCGCTTCGGTGCCGAGGTGGATCATTACAGGCTCTACCTCCTGGCTCCGGAGCACTTCCGCCATTTCGAAGAGAGCGGTAAAGGTATTACTATTCTTACGCGGACTTCCATTGACTAATAGTACCCTGAGTTTTTTTTGATCTCTCCGGGCCGGTACACCCTCTTCTGCCGGTATGCCGGTTATACCGGGAGCGAACCCGGATACCTCTCCTGCCAGGGCAGAGTGGTTAAAACCATACAACGCTCCTACGGTTCCCAGGGCACCTATTCCCAGTTGTTTAAGCGTAGAACGCCGGGAGTTATCCACACTTTCTGTCTCCTGCTTTGGGAGGCACTCTGTTCTTTTTTCTCTGTTCATCATTCCTTTGTAGCTTTATTGAATATAGTGGTTTGTTACCTGTAAAATTGCTGATTTCACGGCAATTGTTGTCCCAGAATGCCGTAAAATAGATAAAAACAGCGATCAAAGCGGCAGATTGGTCTTTTATAAAGCACCCTTTTTTCTCCGTTTATTGTCCGGAGAGCTGTATCTTTGTATCCTGTAAACTATATATAAATAAAGTTTTTCGAATCATTTACCTCTGCCAGAACGATACTGTGGGCATCGTTTATCCTGAGTGCCATCATTATCTCTCCCAATATCGGTGATATGGTGTGGAGGCTGTGCAGTCCTTCGGGAAGTAATCCCTATAGGAGTGTCTCGCTTCCTATGGTCCTCTATTTTATTTACCGTTATCTCTTCTTTATATTACTTACCTGGACGCTTTTGCGGTTGAATATCAGGAATACAAATATAAAATTAAAGGAGCGGTTCACCAAATCTTTTTTTATCACTTTTGCCGGCTATATTATCTATGTTGGTATCAGGCTCTCCATTACCCACATGATCCGGCTCGACTGTTTTACCCAGATGCCCATCCTGCAATTTATCATTGCCTGGTTAATGCCCGTAATGATGGGACACATTTATTACCTGACGGTAGTGCAGCGGGAAACCCAACAGGAGATGGAAAAACTTCGGAGCGAAATTCTGCAGAGTAGGGTAGATGCGCTCAGTAACCAGATAAATCCCCACTTCTTTTTTAACTCACTTAACGGACTTAAAGTATTGGTAGCTGCCGGAAGGGAGCAGGAGACCCTGGAATATGTAGATAAACTTTCGGGTATTTTCCGTTATATCCTGCAAAGTGAGAAGCGTGGATTGGTCAGCTTACGGGAAGAACTAACTTTTCTGAATACTTACCGGTATCTGGTCGAAGTGCGGTACCGGGGAAAGCTCTTTTTTATCATTCAGGTAGAGAAGGAAGATCAGAGGTTGCAACTTCCGATACTCTCTTTGTTGCCGCTTATTGAAAATGTAGTAAAACATAATATCATCGATAGTGAGCATAAAATGAGTGTACGTATCTATATGTCATCCGATCACCAGCTTACAGTCACTAATCCAGTTTACCGGAGATACGATGTGGAGGGATCCAACGGTATCGGGCTTTCCAACCTCGCAGTCCGTTACCGGTTACTGATGGATCGGGACATAGAAGTACTGGAAGAGGAGCACTGTTTTACGGTTATTTTACCTTTAAAGAGCGTAGAAGATGAAGGTATTGATTGTTGAAGATGAAACGATCGCCTCTGAGTATCTGAGTGAGCTCATTGAAAAAGTGGATTCGGATGCCCGGATCGTGGCAGTTACTGAGAGTATTTCCCAGACCGTAAAATGGTTGCAGAACCAGCCTGCTCCCGATCTTATCTTTATGGATATTCATCTCTCGGACGGGTCGGCTTTTTCTGTTTTCGATCTGGTTACGGTAGAGATCCCTATTATCTTTACAACGGCTTATGATGAATATGCCATCAGTGCTTTTAAAGTGAACAGCATTGACTATCTGCTTAAGCCGGTAGAAGAGAACGACCTGAGGCGGTCCATGGAGAAATTCCGCAGGCTTACCACCTCCGAAAAAAATATCTATGTAGAGCAACAGGCTCGTACGGCTTTGCCGAGAGGATATTACCGCAAGCTGCTGGTAGCCCACCGGGATAGCCTTATCCCCGTTTCCGTAAAAGATATAGCCTATTTTTATACCTCCGGCCACCAGACTTCCCTTTGTGCGGCAGCAGGAAAAAGTACCATTATAATAAAACACTCGACTCTACCAGCCAGCACTTAGACCCGGAACTCTTTTTCCGGGCCAATAAACAGTTCATTGTTTCCCGGGAACATGTAAAGAACATCACGATCTGGTTTGACCGCCGGTTGTTTATTACCCTGAGTGTGGAGACTCCCGAACGGATCTATATCAGTAAGAACAAAGCGGCTGAGTTTAAAGAGTGGCTGATGGCAGGATGATGACCTATCCTTTTGGGCCCCGTAGGTATAACAAATAAAACAGCCGGCGGATGAATTTTTTTCACCGGCGGGTAAATGAAAACTACCCGCCGGTGGATGGACAGTTACCCGCCGGTGATTTTTTCCCTCCGCCTTGTAGTAAAAACTTAGTGGATCGTAGAAAAAAATTAGTTTATTAGTGCCTGACAATTCACTAAGTTTTTTTGAAAATAAACT
>JAJPZL010000428.1 GCA_021204375.1 Bacteroides sp. | reverse complement strand
TTATTTGACGAGTATGCTCCGGACCAGCGATAAATCAAAATAAACCTTAAAAAAACAAGATATGACAACCACGAATCAGAAACAACCTGAAGAGATGAACCGTGAAGAGCTGGAAGAGAGATATCCGGTACTTCCTATATCCGAAGAGGAGAAAATAGAAAAACATTCCGTGGAAGATGTTCAGGATGAAGTAGATGAGATCAACCTGGATAAAAATACCCAGGAAAGAGAGTAATAATTAAAAGCTTTGCGTATGAACCATCTTCAAAAAATTTCGCAGGAAGACCTGGATACCATATATGCTCATCACCAACTCTGGCTGGATGACAGGAAGAAAGGACAACGGGGAAACTTCTCTTTCCTCGATCTGTCCGATCTCTGTTTTCCGGAAAAAGTAACGTTGAAAAGGGCTATTATATTCGGTTCCCGGCTCACAGGTATGCATCTGTAAGAGGCAAACCTGGAAGAGACCAACCTAAAGAATAGTGATCTCTCTGAAATTAATCTTTCAGGAGCTAATCTCTCCTGGGCGGATATGGAGAACTGTAACCTGACCCGGGCTAACCTGGAATGGGCGGAGATGATGGGAACGAATCTGCATCATGCCATTCTTATAAATGCCAATATGTGTTTTTCAGGACTGATAATGACCAATCTGAAAGGAACCAATATGGAAGGAGCCGATGTAAAAGGAACACTACTGGAGTTTCGCAGGCGAAAACCGTTCCTGGCGGAAGACCAGACAGAAGACCAGACAGAGAAAGAAAAAAAGAACGAAAAGATATCCGGAAAAGCTATTTCTACCGGATATCTTTTTTAAATCATGGATATTTCCGGATTATCCGTTCACTTTGTGATAATCTGCCAGGAAGGTGGCCAGTCCGCTATCTGTAAGTGGATGCTTCAACAAACCTTTAATAGGAGCCAGAGGACAGATTACTACATCACTACCCACCTCGGCACATTGAATAATGTGTTGAGTAGTGCGGACAGATGCAGCCAGCACCTTGGTTTTATAATTATAGATCCTATAAATGTCAACAATTCCGGCTACCAACCCTACTCCGTCACTCGAAATATCGTCGAGACGCCCTACAAAAGGGGAAACATAGGTAGCCCCTGCTTTAGCAGCCAGCAGAGCCTGTCCCAGGGAAAAGACCAGCGTGCAATTAGTACAAATTCCTTCACCACTGAAATATTTCACCGCCCTGATACCCTCCTGGGTGCAGGGAAGTTTTACTACAATGTAAGGATTCATAGCAGCCAGTTCTTTTCCTTCAGCGATCATTTCATCATAAGTAGTAGCGATCACCTCTGCACTGACATCTCCTTTCACCAGGTTACAGGTATCTATATAATGCTGATGCTGATTCTCTTTCCCTTTTATCCACTCTTTGGCCATCAGGGAAGGATTGGTGATCACTCCGTCCAGGACACCTATTTCGTATGCCTCCCGGATATCATCCATGTTGGCTGTATCAATAAAGAACTTCATATTGTTTTGTTTTTAGTATTATCAGGAAAACAAGGATCGGCTCTACATTGTTCGTCCCGGAAAAAAGAAGATTAATAATCTGCCAATGAGATTATTCTCTCTTTTTGATGGGATTAAGCCACCGAGTGATTATCTTTGCGCTGCGTTATGGCTACAGAACAGAAAGAATTTGTTATTGATACGGAAAACCGGGAATTTCAGGAAGCATTGAAACTGATCCGGTATACCCGCCAGTCGCTTTTCCTGACAGGAAAGGCAGGAACAGGGAAATCCACCTTCCTGAAATACATTTGCGAAAGTATCAAAAAGAAACATGTTGTCCTGGTACCTACCGGTATTGCGGCCATCAATGCCGGAGGTAGTACGCTGCATAGTTTTTTCAAATTGCCCTTTTACCCCTTATTGCCGGACGATCCTAACCTGAGCCTGCAACGGGGCCGTATCCACGAATTCTTTAAATATACCCGGGCGCACCGCAAACTACTTGCCAATATAGAACTGGTGATCATTGATGAAATATCCATGGTCAGGGCAGATATTATTGATGTGATTGATCGTATCCTAAGGGTATATTCGAAAAATATGCGGGAGCCGTTCGGTGGCAAACAGGTACTATTGGTAGGAGATGTATACCAGCTGGAGCCGGTCATTAAAAGTGATGAAAAAGAGATTCTCCACCGCTTCTACCCTACTCCCTACTTTTTCTCAGCCCGGGTATTCCGGGAGATGGAACTGGTATCTGTGGAATTGCAGAAAGTATACCGGCAACAGGACCGGGTATTTGTACAGGTACTCGACCGCATTCGGACCAATACAGCAGGCGCACCCGATCTTCAATTACTCAATACCCGCTATGGAACCACCATTAAAAAGTCTGAAGCGGATATGTATATTACCCTGGCCACCCGCCGGGATAATGTGGATTTTATCAACGATAAGAAACTGGCTGAACTTCCCGGAGAGGCCATTACTTTTGAAGGAGAAATAACCGGAGAGTTTCCGGAGAGTAGTCTTCCTACGGCAAAAGAGTTACAACTAAAACCGGGAGCGCAGGTCATCTTTATTAAGAACGATTACGACCGCCGGTGGGTGAACGGGATCATTGGTATAATCAGTGGTATAGACGAAGAGGATACACTCTACATAGTGACCGAAAGCGGAGAAGAGTACGATGTTAAAAAAGAGTCCTGGCGGAACATCCGTTACAAATATAATGAGAAGAAAAAAGAGATCGAAGAAGAGTTATTGGGAACATTCTCCCAGTATCCTATCCGGCTGGCCTGGGCTATTACCATCCACAAAAGCCAGGGACTGACCTTTAACCGGGTGATCATTGACTTTACCGGAGGCGTCTTTGCCGGAGGGCAAGCTTATGTAGCACTCAGCCGTTGTACTTCCCTGAAAGGAATCCAGCTAAAAAAACAGATCACCCGTCCGGATATCTTTGTGCGACCCGAGATCGTGGAGTTCGCCAAACGCTTCAATAATCCGCAACTATTGGAAAAAGCGTTGAAACAGGCACAGGCAGACGTCTCCTATATAGAGGCGGTGAAAGCCTTTGATAAAGGAGATTTTGCAGCATTCCTGGATCATTTTTTTAAAGCCATTCACTCCCGGTATGATATTGAGCGCCCGTTCATCCAACGATTTATCCGCAAGAAGTTAGAGGTTATTAATACACTGAAACAACAAAACCATCAACTCCGGGAGCGGATGGAAGAGCAACGGAAGAATTTGCAGAAATATGCCCGTGAATATTACGAAATGGGACACGCGTGTGTGACCCGGGCACTGGACCGCCGGGCAGCGCTTGCTAATTATACCAAAGCCCTGGAACTCGATCCCACCCTGACCGATGCATGGGTACGAAAAGGAATTACTCATTTTGAAGCAAAAGAAAACCTGGAAGCAAAAGCCTGTTTCAACCGGGCCGTAGAATTAAGCCCGCGTCTCTTTAAAGCAGTATACAACCGGGGAAATATCGTCTCTCCACCGGGAACAACGAAGGAGCCCTGGCCGACCTGGACCGGGCCGTAGATCTGAAGCCGGAACATGCCGGAGCCCACGAGTTTTACGGAGATGCACTGGCACAGACAGGGAACGAAGAACTGGCCGCCCTTCAGTGGAGAATTGCCGAAGAACTGAGGAAACAGAAAAAATAACCGGTTAGGGAGCCTGCTAACTTTTTCTTTCGGGTGAACAAGCCGGGTAAAAGCCTCGTTGTGTATAGAAGAAAA
>JAJPZL010000109.1 GCA_021204375.1 Bacteroides sp. | reverse complement strand
ATCTCCATCCACTTCTGTCAGATATACATACAGAATATAATCATCTATCAGGGAATGATCAATAATAGCTTCCAGATATTCATCGTTCCATTCGGAATCTTCTTCATAATTAGTAACAGCAATAACAGGTATCGTTTGTGAATCAGTAGTGTGCTCTATCATAAAACGGAATCCCAACAACATACCGGCAAATATAGCCGCCATACAGATCCATGAACGTACCCGGGCCCACATAGTTATCTTTACATATTCCTCAGACAGTACCCGTTCTTTTTCCGGAAGTTTAGTCATCACCTCTTCCGTAAGATTATGAAAGTAGTTTTCAGGAACCTTAAAAGGATTTCCTTTACCACATATCTTATCTATTTCTCTTCTCTCTTCATAATCCATCGATCTTTTGTTATTTGACATTCAAAATACAAAAAGGTTTAATGAGAATTCTGTAAATAAGCCTCTATTTTTTTTACTGCATGATGATAAGAAGCTTTTAAAGCTCCTACAGAGGTACCAAAAATTTCAGACATCTCTTCATATTTCATTTCCTGAAAATACTTCAGATTAAAGACCATCCGCTGTTTTTCAGGCAAAGTTAGTAAGGCTTTCTGCAAAAGTATTTGTGCTTCGTCGCCTGAAAAATAACTATCTCCTTCCAGTTTTTCTACCATAACAGCCTCCGGATCATCAATCGCTACCATAGTAGATGATCTCTGCTTATTAAGAAAATTAAGACATTCATTCAGAGCGATCCTATAAAGCCAGGTAGAAAGTTTAGCCTCTCCCCGGAAATAATCCAGATTAGTCCATGCTTTGATAAAAGTATTTTGAAGAAGATCATTAGCATCCTCGTGATCCAATACCATCCGGCGAATTTGCCAGTATAGTTGTTCACTGTATTGTTCTACAATCATCTCAAAACCTTTTCGCTGGGTATCCGGGTTCTGAATAAGAGGTACTATCTCTTTCTCTGTTATATCCATTAATTACCTATCCTTTCTCACATTTAGACAACTAATAAAGGTCAGGATTTACTCTGAGGTAGAATATCTCTCACCACTATACACATTCCCTCCCTAGCCAATAAAGTTTCAGGAAACTCCTTTAAAGCCTCCCGGAGTAAAATCGTTTCATCTTCATAACGGGCAGAAAAATGCCCTAATAATAACTGTTTCACTTCCGCAGCCTGCGCTATTGCCGCAGCCTGAGAAGCCGTAGAATGATAAGTCTCTCTGGCACGGCCCCTTTCTCCGTCAGCAAAAGTTGCCTCGTGGAAAAGAAGATCGATCCCTTTTATCTGTTCTACTATCTCAGGATCATACATAGTATCCGAACAATAAGCATAAGAACGGGGCATTGAAGCCGGCTTTGTGAGTCGGTCGTTAGAAATAATCTCTCCTTCAGGAGTTACATAATCTTCTCCATTTTTTATCCGGTGCATCCAGGATATAGGAACCTGGTAAAAATCTACCATTTCCCGGATAATATGATTTTGCCGGGGCTTCTCTCGGAAAAGAAATCCACAACAGGGAACCCTGTGTCGTAAAGGGATAGTGGTGATTACTACAGAACGATCCTCGCAAATGACCACGGGTTCTGTTGTTCCAAATGTGTGGAAAAACACCTCATAAGGAAGATGATGACAAAAAGCCTCCAAAACCGGACGAAACAACCCTTCCAACCCATAAGGAGAATAAATATGAAGGTCGGCAGTTCTACCTAATAACCCAAAAGTAGAAATAAGACCAAAAAGTCCGAAACAATGATCACCGTGTAAATGAGATATAAAAATATGATTAAGACGAGAAAACTTCAGATGTGTTTTTCTAAGTTGCATCTGTGCTCCCTCTCCACAATCAATCATAAATAGCTTATCCCTCACATTTACTATTTGGGAAGCAGAAAAATGCCGGGTAGTAGGTAAAGCAGCTCCACATCCCAGAATGTGGATATCAAATTTCTCCATCTTTTTCTCTTAATCGATAGAGCAAAGGTAGCTAAATTAATGGAAACACAAAAAGAAGTACAACACTCACCGGAAAAAAGTAAAAAGGTAGTAATAACAAAAAAGGTACCTGAATTTCAGGTACCTTTTTATATATGGAAATAATCAGATTATTTCTTATTAGCTTCCATCTGCTCTTTCAAAGCAGCCAATGCATCAATATCCCCCAATGTAGTAGAGGCAGACTGGTTAGAGATAGCAGGTGCTTCTTCTTTCTTAGGAGCTTTCTTAGCAGCAGCTTTCTTTTCAGCTCTGGCTTCTGCCTTAGCAACGTCTTCAAAAATACGGCTATGAGAAAGAATAATTCTTTTAACATCCTTATTAAATTCAATCACTTTGAACTGAAGCTTTTCATCCAGCTGTGCTTGTGAACCATCTTTTTTCACCAGATGTTTCGGAGTAGCAAAACCTTCAACTCCATAAGGCAGAGAAATTACAGCACCTTTATCAAGCAACTCAATAATAGTTCCTTCATGTACTGAATCTACAGTAAATACGGTTTCGAATACATCCCACGGATTCTCTTCCAGCTGTTTATGCCCCAGACTCAGGCGACGGTTATCTTTGTCAATCCCTAATACCTGTACTTCGATCTCGCTACCAATTGAAGTAAACTCCGAAGGATGTTTCACTTTCTTAGTCCATGAAATGTCAGAAATATGGATTAATCCGTCTACACCCTCTTCAATTTCAGCAAATGCACCGAAGTTAGTAAAATTACGTACTTTAGCTGTATGTTTAGATCCAACAGGATATTTTTCTTCAATAGTTTCCCATGGATCCTGTTTCAGCTGTTTGATACCCAGAGACATCTTACGTTCATCATGATCCAGCGTAAGAATAACAGCTTCTACTGTATCTCCTACTTTCATAAAATCCTGTGCAGAACGCAGGTGCTGTGACCACGACATTTCTGAAACGTGGATAAGACCTTCTATCCCCGGAGTTATTTCAATAAATGCACCGTAGTCAGCCATAACCACAACTTTACCATTCACAGTATCACCCACTTTGAGGTTCGGATCCAGAGCATCCCATGGATGCGGAGTAAGCTGTTTCAGTCCCAACGCAATACGTTTCTTTTCATCATCAAAATCAAGAATTACTACATTGAGTTTCTGATCCAGTTCAACCACTTCTTTCGGATCACTTACACGTCCCCAGAAGAGATCAGTAATGTGGATCAAACCATCTACGCCACCCAGGTCGATAAATACTCCGTAAGAAGTAATATTTTTAACAGTACCTTCCAGAACCTGGCCTTTTTCAAGCTTACCGATAATTTCTTTCTTCTGCTGTTCAAGTTCCGCTTCAATAAGAGCTCTGTGAGATACTACTACATTCTTGAATTCCTGGTTAATTTTAACTACTTTGAACTCCATAGTCTTACCAATAAATACATCATAATCGCGGATCGGCTTAACATCAATCTGTGAACCTGGAAGGAACGCTTCAATTCCGAATACATCCACGATCATACCGCCCTTAGTACGGCATTTAATAAAGCCTTTGATAATTTCTTCTGATTCAAGCGCTGCGTTAATACGATCCCAGGAGCGTGTAGCACGAGCTTTTTTGTGAGATAAAACAAGTTGGCCCTTTTTATCTTCCTGATTTTCTATATAAACTTCAACTGTATCCCCTATTGTTAATTCAGGATTATAGCGAAATTCATTCAACGGGATAATACCATCTGATTTGTAACCGATGTTAACAACAACTTCACGTTTGTTCATCGCAATTACTACAC
>JAJPZL010000134.1 GCA_021204375.1 Bacteroides sp. | reverse complement strand
TGATCTCCTGACCAAAGAACCCTTCCTGAATAATATGATTATCAAAATGTTTTTTTGCCTGTAAAAGTAAAGAGCCTGAACCGGCAGCCGGATCATAAATCTTATTTACAGATGTCTGCTTATGCATGGCAAGCCGCGCAATCAGCTTCGAAACGTGCTATGGGGTAAAAAACTCACCTCCTGATTTCCCTGCGTTAGCGGCATAATTAGAGATAAGAAATTCATAGGCATCCCCAAACAGGTCGATCTGGTTATCTTCAAAATTCCAAAAGTTCAACGCTTCTACACCTTTAATTACGGCTGCTAAACGACTGTTCTTATTCTCAACCGTATTCCCCAGCCGTGTACTGGTCGTATCAAAATCGGCAAACAGCCCTTTTATATCTTCTTCGGACGGATAACCATTGGCCGAACTTTCAATGGCGTTAAAAATGGCTTTTAAATCTGTATTAAGATTGGGATTGGTATGAGCGGTTTTGGCGATATTGACAAAAAGTTGACTGGGATAGATAAAATACCCTTTTGTCTTTACAGCATCCGCTTTTAGCTCCGGTGTGATTACCTCATCGGGGGAGTTTGCATAGTCAATGCTATCATCCCCCCCTTCCATATAATTGGTGAAATTCTCACTGATAAAACGATAGAAAAGTGTTCCTAACACAAACTGTTTAAAATCCCATCCATCTACAGAGCCACGCACATCGTTGGCTATTCTCCATATTTTAGCTTGTAATTCAGCTCTCTGTTCTATATTTGTCATACTTTCTCCTTTAACACCTCTTTAGGTTGTACATTTAAAACCTTTTTATCCGGTTCATGTCCGTATAATTTTGAGATGCTAAAATAGCTCAAATTTTCCGTTTATCTCATTTTTCATTCTATATTTCGCACCTTTTTTGCGAGCGTATCTGAGCATAGAAAAGAAACAAGCTCTTTTCTACCCAATATACAATAACCTTTATTTGAAGATACAAGCTCTTTCGTATACAGATACAGTAAACTTTTTCCAAAGATACAAGCTCCTTTTACCTGGCTATACAAGCTCTTTTTCCAAATAAGGAGCAAGTGTATAGTTAGCAGGGATGTATTGTCTGTGCCGGAAAGGGAAGATAAATAAAAGGAACAGGTTATCTTTTCCCTGTGTTAATCCAGGTCGCCTTTTTCCATAACCACTCCAAGGGCCCCTGCCGGTTGGAGTGAAGCCACCAACGGCAAAAAAAGTATTGCACAAAAAATACGAGGATACCGATCAGAAAACAGACGGTGATACCGGTATGCCGGTACAGTCCAAGACCCCAGTTGTAAAACAGGAAGCCGCCGATCAAAGATTGCGACAGGTAGTTTGTCAGGCTCATACATCCATCCGGTGCTAATTGATGAAGAACCTCTCTGAATTTTGTCAGGTAATATACCAGTATTACTCCTGCAAACAATATTCCTGTCATGGCAATATTGGAGAGTGATTTCAGTAGAAGGGTACAGGGAACCAGAAGAGCCTCCCGGCTAATAAAATCGGGAAGTATGTTCATTAGACCATAAACCGGGAAAAAAGAGAGGGTAGATAGGATGAATATATTTATCCAGAACTTTATATTTGCTTCTGAATAGGTCAACAAATTGCTACGCCCGATCAACATGCCCGCCATAAACAGTCCGGCGGTTTGAGTGACCCTTCCGTGTAATACCATCCAGCCCATATTGGCAATATTACCCGTCCAAATGGCAGTTTTACACATTTCAAGGAAAGAGCCCTCTTTCTGCGCCGTATTCACGATCTCCCAGTAGGGAGCATCGAACTCAGCATTCATCGTATATCCGGGATTAACCAGTGCATAAATGATCTGTCCCCATTCCAAAGGTTGTAGTAAAAGAATAGCGGCTATCCATATAACGGTACGGGTAGAGAGACGACAGGCTGCGATGAGTACATATCCCAGGAATGCATACAATACCAATATTTCACCCGGAAACAGAGCCGAATTAATGCAGGCTATCAAAAAAAGCAATACCAACCGCCAGGCAAACCGACCCCGGAAATCTTTCCCTTTCTCTTTTTGCGAATGATCCTGAATAAAAAAAACTGAATCCGAAAAGCAAGGCAAAAATGCAATAGGCTTTACCGGAAAAGGCAAAAAAAACAGACTGTCCCAGATGATCCTATCCGTAACTATTAAAAAGTTAGAGGTTGCTTCCGGAAAGCTATAAAGGCTGAATCGTTCAATAAAATGGATCAGGGTAATCCCCATTACAGTAAAGCCACGTAATACATCTACTATTTCTATGCGATGCGTGTTAGTCGGTCTGGTAGTTAAGTGCATGTTTTTAGAATTTAGACATTTAATATATTACACTAGTCGTAAATTCAGTAGAATACCTCTAACGGAGCCGTGATGAAAGGTCTTAAATTTATCCCGCTCTCTCTTCTCTCTTTAAAGACTCTCCGGGCTTCATCCCAAACTTTGTCAGAAAACAGTTAGAAAAGTAAGAGAGACAATTTCTTTGTAAAGAACCTAATAGGGGTCGATTCTTCCAAATAGAGTGATTTATGAACTTCCTTTTCAATTGTAAGTAATCCGGTTAGCACTAAACAACCAAGCATCTAAATCCACTATAAAAAAGATCAGAGACTTACTGTTTCTGATCTTTTTTATAGTATCCATTGTTCCTGTTCATCGGGAGATGTTCTTCCCATGTTATTTCCTTAAGGGTATATTGTCCGATAGATATATCTTGTTTTCCCGATGAGTAAAAGCATTGGATGCTGTATCAAAAGTAATTTTATCTCCCTTTCCGCCGGTTTCAAAGTGGTTGTTGCATAATTCAAAAGTGTGGGATTTTACCGCCGGCTTCACAGCCGGTGGTTTTCTGGAAGGGGCTTCATAGCCCCTGCACGGTACAGGAGCGGCTAGGAAGCCGCAGGGTAAAGAGTCACCGGCTGTGAAGCCGGCGACAATAAGGGAATCGTGCAACAGACACTGGGAAACCGGCGGCAACAGTAGTTGTGCAACAGCCATTGGGAAACCAATAGCAACAGGAGCACCACTCCCCTGAACAGCACCCCTTCTATTCAAGTATCCCTTCGGGAATCCCGCTGGTATTAGACAACGTTCCTAGTATCTTATAACCGGTACCGACCTCTTCCAGCCCCAGGTAAGGAGGAGGAGTTATATTGGCACGCAATCCGGGCAGTTCGTCCCAATCAATATACAATATGTCTGATAACCAACTAAGAGCCCTCGGATCATTTTTTTTCTATATCAAACAGATGTTCCGTCCATACAATAGCAGCATCTGTTATTTCACCGTTCCCATGATCTGCATACCATAGCTTCATGTAACGCACACCATCCTCTAAGGCAAAATCATAAGTTCCCTTCGCTACCTTTTTACCTCCGTCAAAGAAGTATGCATCCTTATTCTCATTATTGATCAGATAAACCCTTCGTTCCTTTATCAATCCCGGATGTTCACTTTCCAGAATGGTATATTCAAGGTAATTATCCGTCACTTTCACATTGACATCAATAGTAATATCCGTCACATTATCAGTAATAGATAGAACAGTTTCTCCTTTCCGTCTTCCGGTCACCTCAATAGCACCGAAACTAGAATAATCGGCACTAAATATAGCCATGATAATACCCTCCTCTTTCATCCGGAACGTATAATCCCCATTTCCACTTTCAATACGAAAAGCATGGGTCCGGGCCTGAGTAACCTACCACCCGGAAGCCGTATCCAGTTTAAAATGATA
>JAJPZL010000129.1 GCA_021204375.1 Bacteroides sp. | reverse complement strand
ATGGTAGGTTTGGCCCAAATTCCTTTGATGGCTGTGCTACCTATATGGTTAATGCGTTCAATATGGGGAATATTCCCGGCTGTTTGATAAGAGTGATTCCCCCTTTACTGTTACAAAGCTATCAGTTCTTTATACAATTTTTGTATCGGAAGCCCCATCACATTAAAATAGCTACCGGATATACTACGTACCCCGATAATCCCGATCCACTCCTGGATACCGTATGCACCGGCTTTATCTAAAGGCAGGTATTGCTCTACATAATACAGGATCTCCTCCTGGGAAAGCGTATCAAACTCTACATCGGTAACAGTAGCAAAAGTCCGCTGGGTATGCGTGGTAGTAAGACAAACACCGGTAATGACCTGGTGCTTTTTATCGGATAGTTTCTCCAGCATCGCTACCGCATCCTCTTTACCGGTAGGTTTACCCAGCACCTCTCCATCCAGCCATACAATCGTATCTGCCGTAATGATCAGTTCATCCTCCTGCATCTGGTTGCGGTAAGCCGCCGCCTTTTTACGGGCAATGTAAAGCGGGATCTCTTCGGGGGGCAACCCCTCCGGAAAGGATTCGTCAATATCGGGAAGTGTCTGAACGATATACTCTATGCCCAACCCGGCCAGCAACTCTTTGCGGCGTGGTGAATTGGAGGCAAGGATTATTTTATAATTCTTCAGGTTCTCAAACATAGTCATGTTGTTTCATATTACCAGCCAAAGGCATCTCCCTGCATCCATTTTCCCTGGGTCTTCATCACCTGTTCTACTACATCCCGTCCGCAGCCATATCCTCCGTTACAGTGGGAGATGTAACGGGAAACCGCCTTTACTTCGGGAACGGCATCGGCCGGACAGGCAGGAAGTCCGCACCGGCGCATCACCTCCAGATCCGGAATATCATCT
Source organism: Bacteroides sp. (assembly GCA_021204375.1). Classification (GTDB taxonomy): domain Bacteria; phylum Bacteroidota; class Bacteroidia; order Bacteroidales; family Bacteroidaceae; genus Bacteroides. The sequence goes on along the minus strand of JAJPZL010000129.1, from coordinate 2,869 downwards.
CCCATATAGAGTATCTCTTCGTCTTTGAGGCCGTGTTTATCCCGGAAGTCGCAGTAATCGTTTATCTTCACCGACGATTTCATATAGATATCCGTAATACCCAACGCAGCAAAGCGTTTCTGGACCGCCTCGGTATGGCCGCCGGTAATAATAGCAATGGAATAGCCCTGTTTTACGGCCAGCTGCAATATATAGCCATCTTTAATATTAACGGTCCGCATGGGTTCGCCTCCGGGATGAAGGGGAATCACGTCGGCACTCAGCACCCCATCTACATCAAATGCAAAGGCTTTTATCTGTTTCAGATCGTAATTTATGGTACTCATAGTTTACTCCGGTAAATGTTTTCACTCAGTAAGCGGTATATCTCCTGCACTTGCGGCTCATCGGCCAGCATATCCAGGTGTTTTCCTATAATGGTTGTATCGTATCGCACGGCAGGGCCAGTTTGTGCCTCCCCGGGAGAGAGCGTATGCACTTTCCGGGCGGTCTCATCGATCAGGGGAAGGAGGATCTCAAAAGGGAGATCGTATTTGGCTAGTACCCCGGCTGCCAGCTCATACATACGATTGGTAAAGTTACAGGCAAAAACAGCAGCCAGATGCAGGACCTTCCGCTGCTCAGAACAGATCGTATATATCTTTTCCGATAAAGAGAGAGCCAGGGTGCGAAGGATCGTTTCATCTTCTGCCGAAGCGGCCTCTATAAAAAGAGGGATCTCCCTGAAATCCACTGGACGCTGTTTGCTGAAGGTCTGTAACGGGTAGAGTACACCGTAATGCCGGGCGTATCCTTTCCAGACATCTATATGCACAGAGCCGGCTGTATGGAGAAAAAGAGCCTGGCTCCGGTGGGTAGTTATTTCGGGGATCAGCGAAAGAAAAGCGTCATCTTTCAGGGAAGCCAGATAGATACCGGCCTCTTTATCCAGCAGGGAGAGGTCTGTAACAGCCTCTGCTCCCAGTTTCCCGGCCAGTTCTACGGCAGCTTCCCGGGTGCGGCTATATACCTGTAACACCGGATACCCTGCCTGACGAACGGCCATAGCCAGATGGGTCGCTACATTGCCGGCACCGATCATCACTACAGAAGGTTTCTGCTCCACTCCCATCGTTGGCTTATTTTCCACCGAATCTATTGATATGGATCTTTTCCCACTGGAGATGCTCTTCGTTGAAAGGCTTTCGCTCCATCCCTTTGTGCCCGATGGCAATGATGGAGACAACCTGTAACTGTAAGGAAAGATCCAGTACTCCGTGCACATATTCATCAGCGGGCATTCCGGTAGCTGTAAAACGTTCACGTACCTGTACCCAGCAACTGCCCAGTCCCAGGTCTTCTGCCTGTAGCTGGATCATCAGGGAAGTCACTGCGCAATCTTCGATCCATACATCGCTGGCCAAAGGGTCTCCGGTCACTACAAGGGCCAGAGCAGCCTCCTTAATAAAAGTAGCCCCATGCTCTTTGCAACGGGAAAGTTTATCCAATATCTCTTTATCATCCACTGCTATAAACTGCCAGCAGTTGCTCCTTTTGGAAGAGGGAGAGATCAGGGCTGCTTTCAGCAGCGTTACCACATCGTCCTGTGAGAGAGGCTCACCGGTAAACTTCCGCATACTGCGGCGGTTCTTTATCAGTTCACTGAAACTATTCATAGGTCTGTTTTTATAAATTCTGTCTATCTTTCCCCACAAAGATAGGGTTTAATAATTTATAACCATACTTTTCTGGAAAGTTCCACCGGGGTTTCAGCCGGAAATGAGTACATTTGCCTGACAGATAAATTTTAGCAAACCGGCCTCTGCATGAAAAAGATCTTTCTCCTTTTTATCGGTATATCATTCTCCTGGATAGCAGCAGCCCAGCAGGAGAATGAGCCGGATAGCATAGCCATTTCCGGGAACAGGGAAATCCCGGAGAATCCAGAACTGATAAAGCGTATTGAACCGGAATACTCTTTTACCGAAGAGTTACTTCCGGAGGTGGAAGAACCCCTCCTGCTGCCCACCCCGGGCAAATTAAAAGTATCTCCGCTAAAATATGTAGCTTACCCCTATAATCAGCTTCCCGGTATTACTTACCACAACCAGCACCTCTACGATTTCAGCACTCGTTACTACTATACCATCACGGATAAAAGCAGTGTAAGCAGCTACCATTTTATGAATACCTATCCGGCTATGGGGGCTGTCATACAGACGGGAGCTCTTTATAATTTCCAGGTGAACGACCGGCTTGTACTCTCGGCAGGAGCCTATGGGGCCCAATACAACATAAACCGGTTTACCCAAAGTGACGTGGGATTAAATGCCCAGGTATATTTTCAGTTGCATGAAAGAGTAGGTATCCGTGGCTTCGGACAATACTCCGGAATGGCCGGAAGGAACAGGTTGCCCGGCCCACTGAGCCCGATGTTCCCGCAAAGTGGTTATGGAGGAGCGCTCCAGTTTAAGATCACTGAAAAATTCAGCCTGGAAGCGGGTATGGAGCGGGAGTTTGATCCGGTACGCCGCAAATGGATCAACCGTCCTTACTTTGCGCCGGTATTTCATAGTAAATAAGCCGGGGAAACAGAGTAAATGATCTCTAAAACTATATTTCAGTTTATTAAGGCCTCAAACATAGCCCGGGTTTTTACTCCTAGTTATCTCAGAAGATTTTCTAAGCCGTAAAATAGCCACAAATCCCAGCCCGGTACGGAAGTACCGGGTATCAGGACAGTAAGTCTTGGAGTGCTGAAGGAACCAGACTCTTATCCAATATATGGCTTATAATCAAACGTTTACTATTGAATTTCCTTTTCAGTCCGCCGAATTGCACACCGTTGAGACACAATATTATTCAGTATCTAAAATATGAATCTTTTCTT
>JAJPZL010000119.1 GCA_021204375.1 Bacteroides sp. | reverse complement strand
ATCATACATATTGATATGGATGCTTTTTATGCTTCTATAGAACAACGGGATAATCCCGGGTTACGAGGCAAGGCTATTGCCGTAGGGCATTCCGGGGAATGCGGAGTAGTAGCAGTAGCCAGTTACGAAGCCCGGAAATATGGCGTACGTTCTGCACTCTCTTCGCTAAAGGCGAAACAACTCTGTCCTGACCTGATCTTTATAAAAGGTCGTATGGAGTACTACAGAGAGGTCTCCGGACAAATACAGGAATTTTTTATGAATATACCGATTTAGTAGAACCTCTTTCACTCGATGAAGCCTTTCTGGACGTCACTCATAATAAGCCTGGTATATTACTTGCTGTAGATATTGCCCGGGAAATTAAAGATAAAATACGCTCCCGGCTTAACCTGGTAGCCTCAGCCGGAATTTCTTACAATAAATTCCTGGCAAAAATAGCTTCCGACTACCGGAAACCCGACGGACTTTGTACTATCCATCCGGGATAGGCACTCGATTTCATCTCCCGACTCCCGATTGAATCTTTCTGGGGAGTAGGAAAAGTAACTGCACAAAAGATGCATAAATTAGGGATCCACAACGGAGAACAGCTACGTTCCTGTTCACTTGATATGCTGAATCGCCATTTCGGAAAAGTGGGTCAGATCTATTACGATTTTGTCCGGGGTATAGATACCCGTCCAGTAGAGCCGGAACGTATCCGAAAATCTACCGGTTGTGAAAACACGCTGGAAAAAGATATCTGGATAGAATCGTCTGTAATTATCGAACTTTATCATGTAGCCTGTGAACTTGTAGAACGTCTTTCCGAAAAAGAGTTCCGTGGAAAAAGTCTTACGCTGAAGATAAAATACAAAGATTTTGTACAGCGTACCCGTACCCTGACCGTACCTTATGAACTCTATACATTAGATAAAATACTTCCATTTGCCAAAAAGCTTCTTAAAGAGATAGAATATAGTGAAGAACATCCCATCCGGTTAATCGGTCTCTCTGTTTCGCATCCTCACGAAGAAAAACCTCAAGAAAAAGAAAAATGGGAGCAACTCACGCTGCAGTTCAAAGAATAGTGATCAGGAATATCTTACCTGAAAAGAGAATGAACTCACAAAAAAACAGTATTCCAATATTTTTTTACGGTAAAAGATGCACTGTGTGAAGAAACTTTTTTGTATTTTCACGTCGCGAAAATACGCGAAATATAGTTTCCCCCCCCCTTCTGCCTATATTTCTCATACACTATATTAATCAACTCATTTTGTAATTTAAGTATGAAAAGCCAGGCTTATCAGCTCTTTTTGGATGCTTTACAAAAAAACTCCTGACAGAAAAGTGCTTATAGGGTAACTGATGGAGTTGTTATCTATTGAAAAAGAAGCAGTATACAGAAGACTGCGTAAAGACGTAGCATTCTCCTTTGCGGAGATCGAGAAAATAGCCAGAAATTATAGTATATCTTTGGATAATATTATGGAGAACCACTCTATGGAAGAGATCATTTTCCATCTGTTGGATTTTGATTTCTTTACCATTTCCGAAGCACAAATGAGATATACACAGCTTTGTATAGACAAAGTCTCTACAGTAAAGAACGATCCTGATTCCGAAGCAGGATTTGCTTATAATACTCTGCCACTTACTTTAGTAAACAGTAAAAGACACAAACAAATATATCTGTTCAATCTTCACAAATGGATGTACCAGTATGGTAAGTACACCGTTCTTCCACATTTCCGGGAGATCACCGCTTCAGAAGAGCTGCTTAGGTTCAATGACCTCTATCGAAAAGCAATTATGCAAACCCATTACACTTATTATATCTTCGACGAAAAGATCTTTCAGTGTCTGGTTAATGATATTCTTTACTTCCGCAGAATCAAATATATGACAGCAGAAGAAGTAGAGATCCTGAAACAGGAACTGTTCGCCCTTCTTGATTATATAGAACAGATTGCCACTTACGGAGTATTTGAAAACGGTAAGAAAGTAGATATCTATGTAACCCAGATGAGTATTGAAACAAGTTATAATTATATTGACTCCCGGGATTGCTGCTATTCATATATAAAACTGTTCAACCTGAATGATATCTTCTCCAGAAATGCGAACACTATTCCACAACTGAAAGACTGGTCACAATCCCTGAAAAAATCCTCTTTCAAAATATCCGTAAGCAATGAAATGGAAAGAATCCACTATTTTGAGCGTCAGCGAAATATTGTAAAAACATTATAACCCTCTCCTGGGTCCATAAAAAATTACCGCCGGACTTATAAGACCGGCGGTAACTACTCTACAACAATATACAGGTTAGATCAGGCAACATAAACCCCATCCGGTAAAAAATATCTTTTACGGAGTATTCCTTAAAACTCCACCAATACTCGGAACACTTTACCTGGCTCGGCCGCCCAGGCCTGCATAGCTTCCAGCGCCTGTTCCGGAGTCACTACAGCAGAAATAAGTTCCTCTTTCGGACAGGTACCTCTATTTAGGTAGTGGATCACCGCCCGGAAATCGGCAGGCAACGCATTTCTCGACCCACGGATATCCATCTCTTTCTGCACAAAATACTTAGTCTGGAAAGAGACCTCGCTCTGGGCATACCCAATGCACACCACCCGTCCGGTAAACGCAACCGCATCGATGGCCATGATATAGGTAACCGGGCTTCCCACAGCTTCAATTACCACGTCCGCACCATACCCTGCTGTATAAGCAGCCAGTTGTTCCTGTACATTTTCGCTCTTAGAATTAATGGTATAGGTAGCACCCACTCTCTTTGCCAGCTCCAGTTTCCGGTCATCAATATCCACCGCAATGACAGTAGCCCCTCTAAGAGCAGCCCGTACAATGGCACCGATACCAATCATGCCACAACCTATGACCATCACCGTATCCATATCGGTTACCTCTCCCCGGGCTACTGCATGAAATCCGACACTCATAGGCTCGATCAGGGCACAATCCCTTGGCGTAATATCTCCGGCCTGAATCACCTTTTGCCACGGCAAAGCAAGATACTCAGTCATAGCTCCGTGACGTTGTACACTAAAGGTCTGGTTACAGGCACATGCATTTACCCGCACGTTCCGGCAAGAGGCACAGGTACCACAACTGGTGTATGGATTCACTGTTATATTCATCCCGGGCTTAAACCCTTCGGGTACTCCCTCTCCTATCGTTTCAATCACAGCGCCTACTTCATGCCCGGGAATAATAGGAAGCTTTACCATCGGGTTTTTACCCAGATAGGTGTTAAGATCCGAACCACAAAATCCCACATACTTAATCTTTAATAATACTTCACCGGCTTTTACCTCCGGCTTCCTGATATCGCTCACCTCCATCCGGTAAGGAGCTGTTATCTGAATTGCTTTCATTATACTCTCTTTTTAAAACAGTTTTTTAATATAAACGGAAGATACGATCCATCATTTTCCACTTCTCGTCCGAAGCAGCTCCGGGATCAGCTACTTGAAAAACAGACATATACTCTTCCCACTCTGCCTGACGGGGCAAAGTAGCCAGCTTTTTCATTGCTGTTTCCCACTCAAAATCAATGGGAGTCTCTACGATCATAAAAAGCCGGGTACCCAGCAGGTAGATCTCCATTTCCAGGATCCCAACTTTACGAATACCCTCCCGTATTTCAGGCCATGATCCACTTTCGGAATGACGTTTTACATATTCAGCGATCAGCTCCGGTTCCTCTTTCAGATCCAGTGTCTGACAATACCGCTTTACAGGCTGGTGATACTCTTTTACCCGGTATCCA
>JAJPZL010000067.1 GCA_021204375.1 Bacteroides sp. | reverse complement strand
TAAAAAGGTATATGAAAAAGGTTTGTATGTTGCTGGCGTTCGCCGGCTTATGTGCTGCGTCATTTGCGCAGGGTAGCTATGGATACGATAGTAATACAATTGATCGTCATGCAGTAGTTACAAGTCCTGGTCGCTGGTTCTTCTCTGTAGGGGGTGGTGTAGAAGTCTTATTAGGAAATGGCGACGCTCAAGGTGATTTTGGCGATCGTATCAGTAGAACTTTTAATGCTGCAATTAGTAAATGGTTCTCTCCTGTTATAGGACTTCGTTTAATGTATAGTGGTATACAGGCAAAAGGTTACTCTTCTTCGCCTAACTCTTTTAGTAAAGGCCAGGTTGCTGGTACCAATTACTACAAACAGAATTTAATTACATGAATCTTCATGGAGATATCTTGATAAATCTGAATGCACTGTTTGCAGGATATGATGAACAACGGGTATGAGAAGTGATTCCGTATGCAGGTTTTGGTTTTACTCATACTTATTCAACTCCCCATCGTCAGGCTTTGGCTGTTAATGCCGGTATCATCAACCGTTTCCGTCTTTCACAGTCTATCGATTTCAATCTTGATTTCAATGGTATGATGACAGAAAATAAATTTGATGCTGAACTAGGTGGAAAAAGAGGGATTGATGCTATTGTAGGTGTTACTGCAGGATTCACTTTCCGTTTTGGAAGCGGATTCAAATATGCAGCCAACCAGAGACAACTTATTTCTGAAGCAGAACTCAGAGCTTTACGTGCTGACTTAGCTGCTCTTGCTGCAGAAAATGCTTCTCTTCAGAATCAGTTAGCAGCTAAACCGAATGTAGTTGAGAGAGAAGTTATTGTAAACAAAGGTGGTGCTCCACGTATTGTATTCTTCAACCTTGATTCTTCTGTATTGTCCGACAAAGATAAGATGAATATTGAATTCGTAGCTGAAGAAATGAAAAGCAACAGTAATCTGCGTTACAAACTTACAGGATATGCAGATAGTTACACCGGTAATCCCACTTACAATCAGGGGCTGAGTGAAAGACGTGCTAATGCTGTTGCTGATGAACTTGTATCGAAAGGTGTAGATAGATCTCGTCTGGATATTTCCGGAGAAGGTGGTGTCGCTCTTTATCAGAAACCATATCTGAACCGTCAGGTATTGATCGAACCTAAATAACTTGTATAATAGTTAGTTAAATCGTTAGAAGGATGTTCCTTACGGAACATCCTTCTAACGATTATGCACATCCGGATCAGATCCTGTCCAGTACTGTCCGGATCAGTATATCGATCGTGTTTTTATATCCTGTATTAGCTTCTTTGATAAGTCGGTTGGCAATAACCATACACACTGTCATTGCTTTATGTCCCATGAGTTTAGAAAGACCTGCCAGTGCTGAACTTTCCATTTCAAAGTTAGTGATCCTAAATTCTTTATATTTGAATGATTCAATCTTTTCATTTTGTTTGGGATCCGCCAGGGGTATACGCAGTTCCCGTCCCTGCGGTCCAAAGAAGCCCCCGGCAGCAATCGTTACACCGCGTACCATATCTTCCTGACCGATGCGTTCTATTAATTCAGTAGAAGCATCGATCACATACGGTCCACCCAATAGAGGCGACCAGTTCATATGTTTTTTGAAGGCCTCTTCGAATCCCAGATCACACACTTCGTTTCTTCCGGCATAGAAGTTTAATAATCCGTCAAAACCTATGGATTTCTCAGAGCAGATAAATGTACCTACTGGTGTATAGGGTTGTAATCCACCACAAGTTCCGATCCTTACCAGTTCTAACTGACGGAAAACATCTTTTTCTTCCCTTGTATCAAAATCAATATTAGCCAGCGCATCCAGTTCATTTACCACAATGTCAATATTATCGCATCCGATACCTGTGGAAAGAACAGTAATTCTTTTACCTTTATATGTTCCGGTTATGGTTCTAAACTCACGACTTTCTGTTTCGCACTCTTTCTCTTCAAAGTGAGAAGCTACCAATGCCACGCGTCCCGGGTCACCGACCAGAATAACTTTATCAGCTAACTGTTCGGGCTTTACATGAAGATGAAAAACAGAGCCGTCTTCGTTAATGATCAACTCTGAGGAGGGAAAATACTTTTTCATGATTCTTCCTTTTTAGGTTAATACTACTATCAGAAACAGAAAATCGATGAAACTCATCGCTCCATCGATCCTATGTTAAAATATATTTTATTTTTTATTCAGTAAGGGGACGGTTGGAAGAAGAAGTCGGTTTCGCTATATTTTCCCTCATAGAGGTATCAGCTTCGATATTCTTCATCCGGTAATAATCCATAATACCCAGATTGCCACTGCGGAAGGCCTCAGCCATTGCTTTAGGAACTTCTACTTCTGCTTCAATTACTTTTGCACGGGCTTCCTGTGCCTTTGCTTTCATTTCCTGTTCGGAAGCTACGGCCATTGCCCGTCTCTCTTCAGCTTTAGCCTAGGCAATATTTTTATCGGCATTTGCCTGGTCGATCTGAAGTTCCGCTCCGATATTCTTACCTATATCTATATCGGCTATGTTAATTGATAAGATCTCAAATGCTGTTCCGGCATCTAACTCCTTCTGAAGTACTACTTTAGATATACTGTCCGGATGCTCCAATACATCAGCATGGCTGCTTGCCGTACCGATAGAAGCAACAATTCCTTCCCCTACACGGGCCAGGATCGTATCTTCTCCTGCACCCACTACTAAACGTTTGATATTCGCACGTACAGTAACACGGGCTTTAGTAATAAGCTGAATACCGTTTTTGGCTACTGCATATACCGGAGGCGTATCGATTACTTTCGGATTAACAGACATTTATACTGCCTGAAATACATCCCGTCCTGCCAGATCAATGGCTGTTGCTATCTGGAAAGAGAGTTCTATGTTTGCTTTTGATGCGGAGACCAGTGTATGTACCACCTTCTCTACTTTACCGCCCGCCAGATAATGAGCTTCAAGTTCATTGCGGGTTATAGTATTCAGCCCAGCTTTATGAGCCTCGATCATGGCAGGTATAATAATATAGGGAGGTACATTACGGATACGCATTAAAAAAAGCTGTATCAGGGAGATATGTACTTCTGAAACTTTAGCGGAAAGCCAGAGAAAGAAAGGTACATAATGGAAGAATATCAATAGGAATATGATACCTCCCGCTACAAGAATAAGAGTCAGATAAGTAGGATCCATAGAATGCCTTGTTTAATTAATTATAATTTTCTACCAAAATAACTCCCTGATCGATACGGGTCACCCGGATCGGGGTATTTTCATCCAGAAAGCCTGTTAAAGATTTTACTTCTACATTTACACCATTGATATCCGCATGTCCTATCAGGACCAGACTGGTGGTGGAAACTCCGGTATCACCGACATTTATACTTCTTTCAGCACTGTTATCTACAGTAGAGTTGATGTTCTTCTTAAGCGCTACCTTATCCAGTGTTCTTGATCTCATAACTCTGCGGATTAGAATGAAACCCAGAATAAGAATCGCTGCCAGTGTAATATAACCTCTTAAAAGTCCAAAGTTATCGAATGCATAATAATTGGCATATATTAAAAATCCTGTACCGGCAATTCCCGCTATACTGGTACCGGGGATCAGGAAAATCTCTATCACAATAAGTATAAGTCCTGCCAGGATAATTCCTGCAAAAATGAGAATATCCATAGTTCGATTTTATTTTTTTCAAATATACATAAAATAATCGTAAATCGAAAGTAGTTACAGGATGCTTTTCCGGATGTACAACTGTTTGTTATTATTTTTTATAAT
>JAJPZL010000203.1:3055-3793 GCA_021204375.1 Bacteroides sp. | reverse complement strand
ATTCATATGATGTTCAATAAATCAACGGACATCATGCGGATAATCATTTTAAATTTTATGTTTTAATTACACAAAAACCTAACTGTACTCTGACAGGTACAGTCTGAACTCTGTAAATATCAATGAGAATAAATTTATCTTTTATATTGCTTCTTGTGTGGAGTGTAGTGAGTTATGCCAATAATCCTATCAGGGAGGGTAATATGATTTCCGGTCATGTGGTGGTAAAGGGAACCCAGGAGAATATTCCTTTTGCTACCATTCAGGTAGTGGGACGTTCGGGAGGAACGGTATCCAATGAGGCAGAACAGTTTGAAATTCGTAACCTACCTGCCGGAGAGTATGCGCTGCGTGTACAGGCTATGGGGTACAGGACGGAGGAAAAAACTGTTATTGTGAGTCCGGAATTTGCTACAGTGGTGCATTTTCATATGACAGAAGAGGTCTTTATGACGGATGAAGTGGTGATCTCTGCCAATCGCAACGAGGTAAGCCGGAAAAGTGCTCCGGTGGTGGTCAATGTGATGAGTGCGCGACTTTTTGAAACGGTCAACTCTACCGACCTGGCTCAATCCCTTAATTATCAATCCGGATTACGGGTGGAGAATAACTGCCAGAACTGTGGATTTCCCCATGTGCGTATCAATGGGCTGGAGGGTCCTTATTCGCAGATCCTTATCAACAGCCGTCCGGTGATCAGTGCCCTTGTAGGTGGGTACGGACTTTACCAGCTACCGG
>JAJPZL010000203.1:0-3045 GCA_021204375.1 Bacteroides sp. | reverse complement strand
TGCCGAGCCCCTAACCCACCCGCCTGCGGGGTTCCTGGCCCTTTGCGGTGTGGTCGGCCCTTCGCAGATACCCGGTTATTTGATTGAACGGGTAGAGGTGGTACAGGGGGGGGGAGGCTCTGCCCTGTTTGGCACCAATGCCGTTGGGGGAACCATCAATATCATTACAAAAGATCCGATCAATAATTCGTTCCAGATGGCTTCTTCGATGTCTAATATGAATGGTAAGTCCTGGGAGCAGTATGCAGGAGGCAATGTTTCTCTGGTGGGACAGGATAATTCGTATGGAATTGCTTTATATCAATCTTACCGCAACCGGAATCCGTATGATGCCGATAGAGATGGATTTTCGGAAATAGGTAAACTCAATATGAATACTTTTGGTTTCCGTGCTTACTACCGTTCTACGCATTTCAGCCGTATCAATCTGGAATATCATACTACGAATGAGTTCCGCCGGGGAGGGAATGAGTTTAAGCTTCAGCCTCACGAATCTGATATCACAGAACAGACCCGCCACATTATTAACAGTGGAGGGATTAGTTATGATCTTTTCTGGAAAGAGTATAAACATAAGATTTCTCTTTACGGATCTGTACAACATATTGACCGTAACAGTTATTACGAAGCGCATCAGAATGAGAATGCGTATGGTAAGACGGACGATCTTACCTGGGTAGGAGGTGCTACGTATGTGAATAATATAGGGAATCTTCTTTTCGCCCCGGCTGTTTTTACTGCGGGTGCGGAGTACCAGGATAACTCCCTGGATGATGTAATGACCGGGTATAACCGCACTATCAAACAGGATGTGCGTATCGGAGGGGGATTCCTTCAGAATGAGTGGAAGTTGAATCCTTTTACGTTGCTGGTAGGTGCCCGCCTGGATAAACATAACCTGATCGATCATCTTATTTTCAGCCCCCGGGTGAATCTTTTGTACAGTCCGGCGGAGGCCATCCAGACCTGTCTGACCTACTCTACAGGGTTCAGGGCTCCACAGGCGTATGATGAAGACCTGCATGTAACTGCTGTAGGTGGAGAGGGACAGCTGATTCGGCTGGCTGAGAACCTGAAGGAGGAGCGTTCCAACAGTTTCAGTGGTTCGGTGGACTGGAGTGCTTACCTGGGGCATTTTCAGACTAATATCCTGCTGGAAGGATTTTATACGGAACTTAATAATGTGTTCCTGCTGGAAGAGATCGGAGAAGATAGCCAGGGTAACCAGGTCCTGGAGCGAAGGAACGGAAAGGGGGCCCGTGTGTATGGATTGAATTTTGATGCTAAAATTGCTCATGGGAAAGAGGCGCAGCTCCAGGTCGGTTTTACGGCTTAGCGGAGCCGGTATAAACAACCGGAGGTGTGGACAGAAGCAGAGGATGACCCGCTTACTACTAAACGGATGACCCGTACTCCCGACTATTATGGTTATTTTACTTTTACTTCGGCTCCTGCCCGGAATTTTGATTTTTCGCTTTCCGGAATTTATACCGGGCGGATGATCGTTCCTCATTATGCTGGTTATGTTGAGAATACCCGCATGGAAAAAACGCCGGAGTTTATGGAGGTAAATGTAAAGCTGAACTATACATTTGTTTTACGGGACCAGATCAGGCTTCAGCTTAACGGGGGAATACAGAATATCTTCAATAGTTTTCAGAAAGATCTGGATAAAGGGGCGGATCGTGATTCGGACTATTTTTACGGTCCTACTCAACCTCGTACCTATTTTGTAGGGATCAGGATCAGCAACTGATCTGAAAGGAGAAGATCATCGGGAACAGCCGGAAAGTTAAATAACTTTCCGGCTGTTTTTGTTTAACATAATTAATTCTAAAAGGAGAAATGTCCGGAAAGTAACCGTTGAACATCTCCTGAACCGGGTTGTTATAAAAAGCCCTGCCTTACTGTGGAATAATAGTAGAATACCCTGTGTAGAACCTAAACCTGAAAATAAACCTGTTATGGAAAAAGAAGTAAAGAGACAGTGTAAACTGCTTATATTCAAACTTGTAGAGTTAGTGGAGCAAGGAGGCCATATTACTGTTGAGAATGCTATTCACGCTATGAAGAAAGCCTGGATTATTCATTGGCTGAAAACAGAATATGGATATTTCAATGCTAAATTGAGAAAGAAGTATGACCGGAAGATAACCTCTGTATTACTGGGGATTTATCATTTTTGTTCTACGGATGATCATCCGGGCGAGAACAATGGGTATTTGTTCCTTATTTCTCTTCTGGCACAGCTTTTACATGATGACGATTGGGTGTAAGCTAACAGGGCTTCGCTCAATCGTCATTTGTTTTTAGGAGGCTTTATAAGGAGGTTGAGAAACCGGAATTTTTTATCTTTGTTATACAACTTACCTTTACAGATATCTTACATACAGGTATTTCCTGAAATCTTTGATATTCTCTGATTAGTTAGATGTTAACCGGATATAAAGATGGATTTTATATCTAAGATAATTAAACAGGAACAGAGGGAGTATTTGTGAAACATTAAAAAAGAGTGAGGTGATTGAACAATTACCTATCGATAATTGTTTCTCCTTTTAAGGATATTTGTGAGTAATACCCACAGGCTTTTTCAGAGATTATTTTTTGCAGGGCACACTAACAGGTATATGCAGGAGTTTCAGCTGGTAAATACTATGAACCGGGATTCTGTTTTATGCTGGTATCTGAAAAGATACCGTGAAACGGATAGATCGGAAAACAAACATATCAATATAATTAATATCCTAAGCAGACATGAAATTAAGGCTCTTATGCTATCTGTGGATTCAGAAAGTAACCGCAGTGAATGGTTTTAAAGTAAAGAACCGGGTATCCGCCATTTCCGGGTATGGATAGGCCGGGTACAGCTCCTTTCTCGTACTAACTTAACACAAGGTTTTAATTTTTAACGGTCTACTCTGGAGTAAATAGGATAAGATATTGTAGTCGCGGGCTTCTGGAGATACTTATTTCCCCCTTTTGTTTGTTCTTTCTCTGAATTTTTCTGCTCTCTCTAAAAGCTTTTCTGTTTCACTCTATAGA
>JAJPZL010000031.1 GCA_021204375.1 Bacteroides sp. | reverse complement strand
CTTAATAGATGGAAAGGACAATTTTAGCCATCAATTCGGATAATATAGAACACACTGGTTAATACTAATTAACTATTTTTGTAGAACCAAAGAAACTTAACCAATCAGTTTTACTAAATCTAAATGAAAATGAGAAAGACGCTATTATTATTGGTATCTACCTTTTATATAAGCCTGCATGCGCTGACTAATCCAAACCTATACTCTGTTAACGCATCCAACCCTCAAAAGCCTTATTTATCAGAGAACCGGATAGAGGAAATTGCCGGTATGTTACCGGATACTCCGCAGGGAATAGGGGTGACCTATAAAGACCGGAAGTTCTGGAAACAGTTCCGAAAAAATGATCAGGCTATTTTATTGATCCAGGAAGCAGAGGAATCCCTGAAAGAGGGAATGCCACCTTTTGTAGATTCACTTTATCTAGATCTTCTTTCTTCGGGAGTGTGCCTTCCCGGGGAGAATATGATGAATGCCCGGTATCAATATCTGTGGCGGTTATGTTTAGCCGAGTGCCTAGAAAATAAAAAGAGATTTATTTCTGCCATTGAAACAGGGATCCGAGAATTATGTGATCAGAAACCGTGGTCTATTCCGGCACACGACCGGAATTTGAATAACTACAATGGTACTAACTATTATGTAGACCTGGTAGTGACAACAGCCGCAAACAGTTTAGCTCAATGTATTTATATATTGGATGATAAGATCTCCGCAGATACCCGGAAATTAGTACTGGAAACGATGCGGGAAAAGGTATTTAACCCGGTAAAGTGCTGTATAGAAGAGCAGGATCTCTGGTATTGGTTTACTGTCCGGAATAACTAGAATTCGGTTTGCCTGGCAGGTATAACCGGAACTGCTTTAACTCTTCTTCCGGATAAAAACAAAAGAGCTTTCTTTGTAGCCGTAGCGGAACGGTTCCATACCTATGGAATGGAAGGATATGGAGACGATGGATATTGCAGTGAGGGAGTAGGTTACTATAATTATGGTTTCCGGGCTTTTATCCTGCTTAGAGAGGAGATCTGCCGGGCTACCCGGGGAGAGATTGATCTTTTTGCCACTCCTAAATTTGCACGGATCGCTCAATATGGCCGGAATATACAGATTACCCCCAAGGTATGCCCGGCCTATTCGGATTGCCGGATAGGTCTGTTGTCCGATTCTACTATTGTCAGTTACTGTGACACTGTATTAAGAACGGAGACTTATAAAGAGTACTATAAGTTCCCGAAACTGGATAATCTTTCGCTGTACCTGATCGAGTTTTTTCCAACCAGGCATGGCCGGTCAAAAAGGTAGCCGGTATGGAGAAGGTACTTAGCCAGACTACTGATCGTCTGCGTACTTATTATGAACTATCGCAGGTTTTAATTTCCCGTCCGTTGCCAGAATCTGATTGTAAATTAGGCATCTCCTTAAAAGCAGGCCATAATGCAGAAAACCATAACCATAACGATATAGGATCCTATGTAGTGGCATTGAGAAAAGAGACCATGCTGGGAGACCAGGGAGGCCCTTTCTCTTATCCGGGGGATTTCTTTAACCGGGAAGCCTATGAGAAATATAAGAGTAAAGGATCCTACGGGCATCCGGTACCGCTGGTTAATGATAGTACGCAAAAAACAGAAAGAAAATATTTCGGAGAAGTAGTGAAAAAAGAGTTTACTGATAAACAGGATATTTACCATATTAATATGACCCCTGCCTATCCGGACCCTATTCTCGACACCCTGCTACGGGAATTTGAATACGATAGAGAAGGAACAGGAAAATTTATAGTATCCGATGGTTTTTCTGCCCAATATGCAATAAATTTTGAAACTGCTTTAACGACCCGCAGTCACTGGACTCTTAAAGATGATCATACGATCCTGTTACGCTCAGGTGAAGAAGCGTTACTGATCACTATTGAAGCCTCCGGAAAACTGGATTTTATTACGGAAATTATTGAAGAAAACACTCCTGCCTATACCCGGATCGGGATACGACTCACGGATAAAACAGAAGCCGGATACATCCGGCTTATTATGACACCTCTTACTTAATAAATAATCTTACAATGGAAAAAAATCGTGAATTTAATTTTTTTTATTAATCTTTTAATTGATGGATATTATGAAAAAAAGTCGTGAACTACGAATACCTCATTTACATAAAAAATGTGGTTATTTCTTTGTCTGTTCATTGCCGGTACAAGCCTGACAATTACTGCCACTGAAAAAAGTGATGGGGAAGATATACAGGCAGTAAGGCAGAATAGGAAAACAATTACCGGTACGGTCATGGATAAGAATGAAACCATTATTGGTGCTAATGTAATGATTAAAGGAACTACCAATGGTACTATTACAGATCTGGATGGTAATTTTATTATTAGCAACGTTCTGGACAATGCGATCCTGCAAATTTCTTATATTGGATATATTACCCAGGAGATCAGAGTAGGGAACCAAAGTAATCTTCAGATCGTACTGGTAGAAGATGCCCAGGCGTTGGATGAATTGGTAGTAGTGGGATATGGTATACAGAAAAAAGTAAACCTGACGGGTTCGGTATCCAATATCAAAGATAAGGAATTAGCCTCCCGTCCTATTACCAATGTATCTTCCGCATTAGGGGAATTAGCAGCCGGCGTTTCGGTATTACAAAAATCGGGTCAACCGGGTAGTGACGGAGCCACCATACGTATCCGGAGTACAGGAACTCTTAATAGTGGAGCCGGTGCTCTGGTGATCATTGATGGGATAGAAGGTACTTTGGATGCGGTGAATCCTCAGGATATAGAGAATATATCTATCCTGAAAGATGCTGCTTCGGACTCTATTTACGGAGCCAAGGCTGCCAATGGGGTTATTCTGGTTACCACTAAATAGGGAACGGCAACCAAACCTAAAATCTCCTTCAGTGGAATTTTGTCGATCGCTCAGCCTTCTAAAAAGCCTAAATTCATTAAGGATTACATCGAGTATATGAATTATGCCAATGAAGCGGAAGAAAATATAGATTCTCCGCATCGGTTTTCGGAAACTGATTTTAAAAACTGACAATACGCAAAAGAGAATCCCAATGAACTGAATGAATATGGTTATCCGATGTATGTAGCGTATGCCAATACAGACTGGTGGGATGTAATTTTAGAAACTAATATCGCTCAAAATTACAATGTAGCTGCTACAGGAGGGAATGAGTTTGTAAAATATAACATCTCTTTAGGCTATCTTAAAAATCCGGGTATTGTGGATAATACAGGCATTGAACGCTACCAGGCACGTATCAACTTAGATTCAAAAATTACCGATTTTTTGACCGTGGGTACTAAGACCTTTTTCTCTACTACCAGCGAAAGCATAACAGATCTTACTACTGTATGGAATCAGCTTCGCCAGACTACACCGGGTATTTATCCGGAATATGAAGGTAAGTTGGGTATGGCCTCTACACTTGGAGAAAAATCAGATGCCAGCAATATATTGTGGAATCTGCAGAGTCAGGGAGGAAGCCAGCGTACTAACCGGATCAATACAACCTGGTATGCAAAAATTAACATATTAAAGGGGTTTTCTTTTGAAACAAAGATCAACTACAGGCATGTAACTACTGAAAAAATACCTATCCGACAAAAAGACAACAGTGGAATTTTGCAACCAATGCACATACGGTATTGGATACTCCGGATAACTTTAATACTTACTACTATTTTTCAAAAGGCTATACGGTTACCTCGGATAATGTGTTAAGATATCATACAACAATAGGAGATCATGATATCGCAGCGTTAGTGGGACATAATAAGTA
>JAJPZL010000064.1 GCA_021204375.1 Bacteroides sp. | reverse complement strand
CTTATTGATATAAAAAAATATTGCTCTGAAAGGACTCTCTTTTTCCAAAATAAAACGCGGAAAGCCCTCAGAACAACATGGCAGTGCGAGCGCGAATCAGATCAATGAGTGCCTGCGGAGCAACACGGATTTG
Source organism: Bacteroides sp. (assembly GCA_021204375.1). Lineage (GTDB taxonomy): Bacteria > Bacteroidota > Bacteroidia > Bacteroidales > Bacteroidaceae > Bacteroides. The sequence goes on along the minus strand of JAJPZL010000064.1, from coordinate 3,679 downwards.
TAGCCCGCGCTGTCCGGCACTGACATAGATAGCCTCAAAGGTAAGACATGATTCATGAATAAAGGTAGAAAATAACTTTTTCATTCCAATAGGCGAACAGGCTCCCCGGATATAGCCGGTAGTGGAAAGCAGTTCTTTCATCGGGATCAGTTCGCAGTTTTTATTACCGGAGACCCTGGCCGCCAGTTTAAGATTGAGTTCTTCATCTCCCGGTATTACACAAACAAAAAACCAGTACGGTCGCCCCGGAGAACCAGTGTTTTAAATACCTGTTTTACATTTTCTCCCAGCATATCGGCTACATGCACCGCACTCAGGTCGGATTCATCCACCTCATACGGGATCAGTTCGTAAGGAATATTAGCTCTGTCGAGAATACGGGCTGTGTTTGTTTTAGGGATCTTCATATCAAATCAAAAGCTTTATTTAGCTTTGAGCTCTTCCCGGAGAAATTTAGGAGTATACCCTTTTCTGCTTTTGGCTACCTCTTCCGGGGTACCCTGACTCAATATAAGTCCACCTCCTTTTCCCCCTTCAGGACCCATATCAATAATATGATCGGCCATTTTAATAACATCCAGGTTATGTTCAATTACTATCACGGTATTGCCTTTATCCACCAGTTTATTCAATACTCCCATTAATACCCGGATATCTTCAAAATGAAGGCCGGTAGTAGGTTCATCCAGGATATAAAGGGTTTTACCGGTATCACGTTTGGATAGTTCGGTAGCCAGTTTTACACGCTGACTTTCACCCCCGGAGAGTGTGGTGGAAGGTTGTCCTAATTTAATATATCCCAGCCCCACTTCCTGAATAACCTTGATCTTATGAAGGATCTGGGGAACATTCTCAAAGAACTCTACTGCACGGTTAATAGTCATATCCAGTACATCTGCAATGGATTTTCCCTTGAAGCGTACTTCCAGGGTTTCCCGATTATAGCGTTTACCGTGGCATACTTCACAGGGGACATATACATCGGGCAGGAAGTTCATTTCAATCGTTTTATATCCATTGCCGGAACAGGTCTCGCAACGTCCTCCGGAGACGTTGAAAGAGAAACGTCCGGGTTTATATCCACGGATCTTGGCTTCCGGAAGATTCACATACAGGGAACGGATATCAGAGAATACACCGGTATAAGTGGCCGGATTGGAACGAGGAGTTCTTCCCAGCGGAGATTGATCTACATTGACCACTTTATCTATATACTCAAGTCCTTCTATGGAATTATATTCCAACGGATCCTGTAGAGAACGATAAAACTTCTGGGATAATATAGGTTGTAATGTTTTATTGATCAGGGTAGATTTGCCACTACCGGATACCCCTGTTACACAGATCAGTTTCCCTAAAGGAAATTCCACATTTACATTCTTCAGATTATTTCCTTTAGCTCCCTTCAGCACAATAGATCTACCGTTCCCTTCTCTGCGTTTAGCAGGAACTTCGATCTTTAAGTTCCCATTTAAGTAATTAGAGGTAAGGGTTTCTGTTTTAACCATTTCCTGAGGGGTTCCTTCAAACACAACTTCTCCTCCCAGACGACCGGCCTTAGGGCCCATATCCACTACATAGTCGGCGGCAAACATCATATCCTTATCGTGCTCTACCACGACAACAGAATTACCTAGATCGCGAAGCTCTTTTAAGGAACCAATTAATCGGAGATTATCACGCTGATGCAAACCGATACTGGGTTCATCCAGAATATAAAGTACATTTACTAATTGAGAGCCGATCTGTGTAGCAAGACGAATGCGCTGACTCTCTCCTCCTGACAGAGAAACCGAAGCCCGATCGAGTGAAAGATATTCCAACCCTACATCCAGCAGGAATTTCAACCGCTGGCGTATCTCTTTAAGGATCTCCTCTGCAATGCGGCTCTGTTTTTCCGATAGATAAGGATCCACCTTTTCCAGCCACTCTGAAAGTTCGGAAATATCCATTTTAGAGAGTTCACTGATATTTTTATCATGGATGCGGAAGTGAAGAGCCTCTTTATTCAGTTTAACTCCTTTGCATTCGGGACAGGCAGCTGTTTTGGCAAATTGTTCCGCCCATTTCTGAGCAGTAGCCGACATATCTTTCTCCTGCAACATCTGGATATATTTAATAACTCCTTCAAAAGTAACGAAATAATCGGAAGAGGTACCCACCAGAGAACTTTTAATTTTCACCCGTTCATCTGATCCATAGAGGATCTCTTCTATAACATCCTCCGGAATCTTAGATACAGGTGTTTTAATGGTCAGACCATTCCTGTCAAGCAAGGCATCGATCTGCCAGAATATCATATTGCTTTTATATTTTCCCAGGGGGACAATCGCTCCTTCGTATACAGAGAGCTTTTTATCGAGGATTACTTTATCAATATCAATCTGGTTGATAACCCCAAGGCCCTTACATTTAGGACAGGCGCCTTTGGGAGAATTAAATGAAAAGTTGTGAGGAGCCGGTTTACGATAAGAGAGCCCGGTTACCGGACACATCAGTTGCTTACTGTAATGACGTACCTCCAGTGTATCGGCATCTAAGATCATCATAAGTCCTTCTCCCTGACGCATAGCCGTCTCAACACTCTTTTTGAGCCGCTGATCATCTTTATTACTTACCCGGAGTTTATCAACTACAACTTCGATATCGTGGTTCTTATAACGGTCTACCTTCATTCCGTGGGTAATTTCACAGATCTCTCCATCTACCCGAACATAGATATACCCTTTTTTACGCATCTGCTCAAAAAGTTCTCTGTAGTGTCCTTTACGGGTACGCACCAGGGGAGAAAGTATATAGATCCTTTTTCTCCCATACTCTTTGAGAATAAGTTCCAGGATCTGCTCTTCGGTATATTTAACCATCTTTTCCCCGGAAAGGTATGAATAGGCTACTCCGGCCCGGGCATAGAGAAGGCGCAGATAATCATAGATCTCAGTGGTAGTTCCTACGGTAGAGCGTGGATTTTTATTGGTTGTTTTCTGTTCAATGGAAATAACCGGACTCAACCCCGTTATTTTATCCACATCAGGACGTTCCAGATTACCCAGAAAATTACGGGCATAAGCAGAAAAGGTTTCAATATAACGTCGTTGTCCTTCTGCAAAAATTGTATCAAAAGCAAGAGAAGACTTTCCGCTTCCACTCAATCCTGTTATAACAGTAAGACTGTTACGGGGAATGGTCACATCTATATTTTTCAGGTTATGTACGCGCGCTCCGTACACATTTACCTGTTCATTCTCTTCTATCATTGTTTTTCCTGAATTATCTCAATATCGTTATTCATATATTTTCAGTCCGGACACGGGTATCTGTAAATGCGACCCTCTCTGAAACATTATTCTCATTTTCTATTACCACTACCCGGATAATATCCGACCGGCAGGAGGAGTTCATATCCTTATCCGATACGGTCACATCCACATAATAAGTACCGAGACGGCTAAAGATCAGAATAGCCTGACTTTCATTTCGTACGTAAGGCTGAATAGCATATTTTTCATTATCAGCCACCTCCCACCGGTAGTGGTAGTTATCAGCTTTCTCTTCTGTTTCTGCAATAAATTTAACTTGCAGAGGCACACAACCCGTCAGGGTTCCTTCTGCTGAAATAACCTCTCCACCCGACACAATTGCCTGTGTCTTTATCTGAATTTTCTTCACTGATTCTATAGGG
>JAJPZL010000236.1 GCA_021204375.1 Bacteroides sp. | reverse complement strand
TCTGTATACGGTTCACTAACTCACGAGCAATCCCTTTGCGTCTGAGCTCTTCGGTAACAGTTACATCCAATGCCACGGTGAGCTTGCCTTCGTTCGCTACCAGCCATCCGGGAATATCTTCATTGATCACATCCACATCGGCCAGATCGATTACGGATTCTGCTCCGTCGATCATAAAGCGGAACATTCCCTCTTTTTCAAGCTGTACGATATCCTGCTGGGACATACCGGCTACAGCATCGGCTACTGCCTTCATCTGCTTGCCGAATTTAGGCCCTAATTTCTTGAAGTCACATTTTACTTTTTTGACCAGTACCCCTGCACTATCGTCTATAAAGTTCACCTCTTTCACATTTACTTCGTTCATGATCAGGCCCTTTACAGCATCAATATAGGCTTTCTGGGTCTCGTCCACAGCCGGTATCATGATACACTTTAACGGCTGACGTACCTTAATGTTTATTTTCCGGCGCAGCGCCAGTACCATAGAAGTAATATTCTGCGCCATCTTCATCCGGGTTTCCAGCTCCCGGTCGATCAAAGCCGGATTGCTTTCAGGGAATTCAGTCAGATGCACAGAGAGGGTTTCCTCACAACCTGTAGCTGAAACAAGATCCGTATAGAGCTTATCGGCATAGAAGGGAGCGATCGGAGCCATCAGTTTAGCTACTATTTCTAGACAGGTATAAAGCGTCTGGTAGGCTGAGATCTTATCTTCCGAGTAATCTGCCCCCCAGAAACGTTTACGATTGAGCCGTACATACCAGTTAGAGAGGTTATCGTTGACAAACTCTGCAATAAGGCGGCCCGCTTTGGTTGGTTCGTACTCGTTCAGGCAGGTATCCACCTCTTTGATGAGGGTATTCAGTACAGAAAGGATCCAGCGATCAATTTCAGGACGTTTTTCCCACTCAATATCCGCCTCACTATAGGTGAATCCATCTACATTGGCATACAGGGCAAAGAAGGAATAGGTATTGTATAGGGTACCGAAAAATTTTCTGCGGGTTTCCTCTACTCCTTCCACATCAAACTTGAGGTTATCCCAGGGAGATGAGTTGGTGATCATATACCAGCGGAGCGGGTCAGAACCATATTTCTCAATGGCCTGGAAAGGATCTACCCCGTTACCCAGGCGTTTAGACATCTTATTACCGTTCTTATCCAGCACCAGCCCGTTAGAAATTACGGCTTTAAAAGCAACCTGTTCTTTAACCATCGTAGAGATAGCATGCATGGTAAAGAACCATCCGCGGGTCTGGTCTACTCCTTCGGCAATAAAGTCGGCCGGATAGACTTTGTGGGTATCCAGCAACTCTTTATTTTCAAACGGATAGTGTATCTGTGCGAAGGGCATAGCTCCCGAATCAAACCATACATCGATCAGGTCGAGCTCTCTTTTCATAGGTTTACCATCCTCTGAAACCAGGATAATATCATCTACGTATGGTCTGTGCAGATCTATTTTATCATAGTTCTCCCCTGTATACTCTCCGGGAACAAATCCTTTCTCTTTGTAAGGATTGGTTTTCATCCATCCGGCAGCCACTGATCTTTCGATCTCCTGGTAGAGTTCCTCTACTAAACCGATACAGATCTCAGAAGAGTTATCTTCGGTACGCCAGATGGGCAGCGGAGTACCCCAGTAACGGGAACGGCTCAGGTTCCAGTCGTTCAGGTTCTCGAGCCATTTACCGAAACGTCCGGTCCCGGTAGATTCGGGTTTCCAGTTGATGGTCTTATTCAGTTCGATCATCTTATCCTTACAGGCCGTAGAACGGATAAACCAGCTATCCAGCGGATAGTAAAGCACGGGCTTATCGGTACGCCAGCAGTGAGGATAATTATGAACATGTTTTTCTATCCGGAAGGCTTTGTTAGAGGCTTTCAGCATCATGCAGATAGCTACATCCAGCGACTCATCTTTATCAGTAAGCTGCGGATCGTACTCATTCTTAACGAAACGTCCTGCATACTCTTTATAGAGTTCTACGTTTACACACTCCTGCACAAAAGTATCATCCAGATCTTTCAGCGGGTAAAATTTCCCGGTCAGGTCTACCATCGGGCGAAGTTCTCCTTTTTTATTTACCAGTTGTAAAGGAGGTATACCGGCAGCTCTGGCAACCTGGGCGTCGTCCGCACCAAATGTAGGAGCAATGTGTACAATACCGGTACCATCTTCGGTCGTTACATAATCCCCCGGAATTACCCGGAAAGCACCCTCTCCCGGATTTACCCAGGGAATGAGCTGTTCATACTCCATGGTAAGCAGGTCACTTCCTTTGTATTCGGCAACCACCTTATAAGGGATCAGTTTATCTCTCGGTTTATAAGAGTCAAGTTCCAGACCGGCAGCTTTGGAATTAAAATGGGCTCCCACCAGTGCTTTGGCCAATACAACGGTAATAGGTTCTCCGCTATAAGCATTGTAGGACTGTACAGCTACATACTCGATATCGGGGCCTACACAGAGTGCCGTATTCGAAGGAAGTGTCCAGGGAGTAGTAGTCCACGCCAGGAAATAAGGAGTACCCCAGGCAGCCATTTCAGGCTTCGGGTTCTTCATCCTGAACTGCGCTACTACCGTAGTATCCTTCACATCCCGGTAACAACCGGGCTGGTTCAATTCGTGCGAGCTCAGCCCCGTACCGGCAGCCGGCGAATAGGGCTGTATCGTATATCCTTTATAAAGCAATCCCTTTTTATGAAGTTCTTTGAGTAACCACCACAGCGTTTCAATGTAACGATTGTCGTAGGCAATATAAGGGTCGTTCATGTCTACCCAGTATCCCATCTGGTGAGTCAGGTCTTCCCACTCTTTGGTATACTTCATCACATCCTTGCGGCAGGCAGCGTTATATTCTGCCACCGATATCTTTTTACCGATATCCTCTTTGGTGATGCCAAGCGCCTTTTCAACACCGAGTTCTACAGGAAGTCCGTGCGTATCCCAGCCCGCTTTGCGGTTCACCAGATATCCTTTCATCGTTTTATAGCGGCAGAAAATATCTTTAATAGTACGTGCCATTACATGGTGAATACCCGGCATTCCGTTCGCAGAAGGAGGACCTTCATAGAAAACGAATGAGGGAGCCCCTGCACGTTCTGTCATGCTCTTTCCGAAAACATCATTTTCATCCCATTTACGGAGAACCTCCTTGTTCACCTGCGAGAGATCAAACTGAGAATATTCAGCAAACTTCTTACTCATAATATTGTATGTGTTTTTTATGCTTTCAAAAAATAAAGCGCAAATTTACAAAAACATTACTTACAGGAAAAGATTTGAGTCTATTTCTTTCATATTTATCGGGGAAAACAGAAGACTCCCGAAAAAGCGGATAAAATCAGATTGTAGCTTAGAATAAAAAGCATCTGATCCTTTTTTAGCCTGTAAAGCCACTATAAGAACCAGATATAAAGAGGAGAAGTATGGGTCTAACAGAGCCGGGAAGTTAAAGCGTCACAGAAGCACATATTTTTCTGATAGAATCCAATTTGCTCTTATAAGATTTATCCCTGCGTGCCATTTCCAGGTTATAACGGCTCTGCATATTATTCCAGAACGACGCATCAATATCCAAAGCCGCTTCAAGTATTAAAGACATTTCCGCACTAACGGGTCGTTTGCCATTAATGATCTCATTCAGCATAGTATATGATACAGAAATAAGTTGTGCAAATCTTTTTTGTGTAATACCACGAGCTTGCAATTCATCTTTCAATACCTCTCCCGGATGAGTAGGTTCGTATGGTCTTAATTCGTTATCCATAATGGTTGGTGTTAGCTTATTTATAGTGATTTGACAATTCCAGAATCGTACATATTGTAATAAC
>JAJPZL010000372.1:2287-3854 GCA_021204375.1 Bacteroides sp. | reverse complement strand
TCCTCTCTATTTTTACGATGAACCTAAAAATCTCTCAGATTTTAACGTTGATCCTCATTTCTACGTTCCTAAGATACGGATACTTATCCTTATAGCCCACAAAAACAAAAACGAGGAAGATCTGAAAAGATTTCCCTCGTTTTTAAGGGTGGAGTATGGGGCTCGAACCCACGACCTTCGGAACCACAATCCGACGCTCTAACCAGCTGAGCTAAATCCACCATGTTTGTTTCTCAATTGCGGTGCAAAGGTATGCATTATATTTGATTTTGCAAACTTTCAGGTTACTTTTTTCAGAAAAAATACTCCTCAATCTCCTTATTATACCGGCGGAATAACTCCCGTGCATTCTTTACAAAAGTCTTCCGGCGATTCTCTGCATGACCGGGTAGTTCCGGATACTCCTTAAAAGCCGGAACTACTTCATGGATCCTTTTACCCGTAATGGTAGAATGCGCTGTCCAGACCAATGCATATCCACAATCCGTTATAGTAATGACTGAATCTTTCTGAAATTCTATTTTTACTATCAATCCTCCATCGGTATTGACCTGCGACATATTGGATACAAAATTTTCCAGCGAATAGACCACTAGGTTCTGCTTTCCATTTATACTATCCGTCCGCATTTCCATGGGTTGCACGACATGCGGATGAGCACCTATAACATGATCCACACCCTGTTCCAGCAACCAGTCGGCCAATTCTTTCTGCTGGTGGCCGGGAGTCAGGTGATACTCTTCCCCCCAATGCATACATGTAAAAATAAGATCGGGATACATACTTTTGGCTTTTTCAATATCTGCTGCCATAATCTCTTTATCAATCCGGCTCACTACATTAGGAGGTATATCTTCAAATCCATTGGTGCCATAGGTATAATTCAGGAAAACCAGCCGGAAATTATTCTGTTCCACCAGTAGCGGATAATTCTGTTCACGCTCTTCCTGATCTCTGTAAGTACCTACACGCATAATTTCCAACGAATCCAGTACCTGTAACGTACGCTCCAGTCCTGCCTTCCCTCTGTCCAGTGAGTGGTTATTCGAAGTAAGGAGTAAATTAAATCCGGCATCCTGAGCGGCGTATACAAATTCATCGGGAGAACTGAAGCAAGGATATCCTTTGTAAGGCTTTCCTCCCAGGGTCACTTCCAGATTGGCTATTGCTATATCAGCCTTCTGTATCTCCTCTTTCACCGCCGCAAAACAGGTAGAATAATCATGTCCACCGGTAGTCTAGGCACAATTTATCTGCCCCTGGTGCTGCATCAGGTCACCGGCAAAGATCAGGGATATGATTGAAACGATCAAGCTATCTTCCGGTTCCTCCTGGCTTACTAATCTCTCGGGAGAAGCCGAAACACAGGAGAGAGCGAACAGAGCAAGCAAGAAGAAGAATAGATTCCTTAAAAGCATACAACAGAAACAGTTAATTATCCGGTAAATATAAAGAAAAATTACATACCACAAAAACTTATGGAGAATACTTTGATCTCCGCACCATGCAAAGGCATCCGTAGTTGAATCATTGTAGCTATGTCGATTGGAATCACATAAAAAAAGTG
>JAJPZL010000372.1:0-2277 GCA_021204375.1 Bacteroides sp. | reverse complement strand
ATTCTTCATTAAAGAAACTATGGTCATAGGCCCTACTCCACCCGGTACAGGTGTAATATAAGAACATTTAGGCGCTACTTCTTCAAAAAGAACATCTCCGGTCAGTTTAAAACCCGATTTCGTTTTGTCCGATGGAACACGGGTAGTACCTACATCAATCACTACGGCTCCCTCTTTTACCATCTCTGCCTTTACAAAATTGGGCTGACCCAGAGCAGCAATAATAATATCTGCCTCCTGACACTCTTTGACCAAGTCTCTGGAACGGCTGTGGCATACAGTTACAGTAGCATCTCCCGGATAGGCTTTCTGCATCATTAATGCAGCCATGGGTTTACCTACGATATTACTTCTGCCTAGTACTACACATTTTTTACCGGCAGTATCAATATTATATCTTTTCAGAAGTTCCAGAATTCCATTGGGGGTAGCCGAAACATAACAGGGAAGACCGATAGACATACGTCCTACGTTTATCGGATGGAAACCATCCACATCCTTGCGGTAGTCAATCGTTTCAATCACTTTCTGTTCGGAAATATGCCTGTGAAGAGGCAACTGTACAATAAATCCATCTATATCTTCATCGGCGTTGAGTTCACGTACTTTATTGAGCAATTCTTCTTCGGTAACATTCTCCTCGTAACGTATCAGAGACGATTTAAATCCGCACACTTCGCAGGCTTTCACCTTGGCCGCCACATAGGTTTCACTTCCTCCGTCATGACCTACCAGAATAGCAGCCAGATGAGGACGTTTACCTCCGGCAGCTACCATCTGCTCTACTTCCGCAGCGATCTCTTTCTTTACCTGTTCTGAGATTGCTTTTCCGTCAATTAGTTCCATCTGAATATTTGTGTTTATTTTTTCATTTTGGGCATCATCTTGCTCATTTTACTACTGGTAACCATCTTCATCATCTTACGGGTCTGGTCAAACTGTTTGAGCAAACGATTCACCTCCTGGATAGTAGCACCACTACCTTTGGCAATACGCTCCCGGCGGGATCCGTTCAAAATCTCGGGATGGGTACGCTCCTTCGGGGTCATAGAATTAATAATGGCTTCAATGCTCTTGAAAGCATCGTCGTCGATATCAATATCCTTAATGGCTTTGCCTACTCCCGGGATCATAGAAGCCAGATCTTTCAGGTTACCCATCTTCTTGATCTGAGCGATCTGCGACATAAAGTCATTGAAATTAAACTGGTTCCTGGCAATCTTTTTCTGCAGGCGTTTGGCCTCCTCTTCATCGTACTGCTCCTGTGCACGCTCTACCAGCGATACGATATCACCCATTCCCAGAATACGGTCGGCCATACGGCTGGGATGGAACTGATCGATCGCTTCCATCTTCTCGCCCGTACCCACGAACTTGATGGGTTTGTTCACTACCGAGCGGATAGAAAGGGCAGCACCCCCACGGGTATCACCATCCAGCTTGGTGAGTACGACTCCATCAAAATTAAGACGTTCATTAAACTCTTTGGCGGTATTTACAGCATCCTGCCCGGTCATGGAGTCTACTACAAAAAGAATCTCATTGGGCTGAATCGCATCTTTAATGGCAGCGATCTCATTCATCATCTGCTCATCAATAGCCAGACGTCCGGCCGTATCGACGATCACCAGGTTATATCCTTTGACTTTTGCCTCCTGGATCGCGTTTTGTGCGATCGCGATCGGATTCTTATTTTCAGGCTCCGCATATACAGGCACACCGATCTGCTCACCCAGGATACGGAGCTGTTCGATAGCTGCCGGACGATATACGTCACACGCTACCAGAAGAGGCTTCCGGTTCCGTTTGTTTTTAAGCATACTGGCCAGTTTTCCGGAAAATGTAGTTTTACCGGAGCCCTGGAGTCCTGACATCAGAATAACGGCCGGAGTACCCTCGATATGGATATCCACCGTTTCACCACCCATCAGCTGGGTAAGTTCATCATGCACGATCTTTACCATCAGCTGGCTCGGCTTCACAGCAGTAAGTACGTTCCGGCCAAGTGCTTTCTCTTTTACAGTATCTGTAAATGTTTTGGCAACTTTATAGTTAACGTCGGCATCCAGCAGCGCTTTACGCACATCTTTAAGGGTTTCCGCTACATTGATCTCGGTGATCTTTCCCTCACCTTTCAGAATTTTAAAGGATCTCTCGAGCCTGTCACTTAAATTATCAAACATATAGTAAGTATATCTTTTAATATTATAGTTTATATTTCTTCAATGTCCTGTCAGTAAGGGCACAAATGTATAAAATTCCGTCGGATTTTATATT
>JAJPZL010000440.1 GCA_021204375.1 Bacteroides sp. | reverse complement strand
CGAGAGTGGTGGTCCGCTTTTCCGGAGACTCGGGTGATGGTATGCAGCTGGCCGGAAACATTTTCTCTAATTTGTCAGCCGTTGTGGGAAATGATATCTCTACTTTTCCTGATTTCCCGGCTGAAATTCGTGCACCGCAGGGAACCCTAAGTGGTGTTTCTGGTTTTCAGGTGCATATTGGTGCGGATAAAGTATATACCTCCGGTGATAAATGCGATGTGTTGGTAGCGATGAATCCTGCCGCCCTGAAAACCAATGTAAAATTCCTGACTCCTCAATCGGTGATCATCATTGATACGGATTCATTCACTAAAAAAGACCTTGAAAAAGCGCTTTATACTACGGAAGATCCTTTTCAGGAATTGGGGCTTACCAATCAGGTAATTGATGCTCCGATCTCTTCTATGTGTAAGGAGAGCCTGAAAGATAGCGGCCTGGATAATAAATCTATCCTGAGGTGTAAGAATATGTTTGCCCTGGGGCTGGTATGCTGGTTATTTAACCGCCCGCTGGACCAGGCTATGCACATGTTGAATGAGAAATTTGCGAAGAAACCGGCTATAGCCGAGGCCAATATTAAAGTATTGACTGACGGGTATAACTACGGACACAATATACATGCCTCGGTTTCTACTTACCGGGTAGAATTCAAAGGCAATAAGGAAAAAGGTCTTTATACCGATGTGAACGGTAACCTGGCTACTGCGTATGGTTTGGTGGCTGCTGCTGAAAAGGCCGGTTTACAACTTTTCCTGGGATCTTATCCTATTACTCCGGCAACGGATATTCTTCAGTATCTTTCTAAATTTAAAGAACTAGGGGTGATAACTGTACAGTGTGAGGATGAAATATCGGGTTGTTGTAGTGCGATCGGTGCCTCTTTTGCCGGTTCTCTGGGAGTAACTACTACCTCAGGTCCGGGGGTATGTCTGAAGAGTGAGGCGATGAACCTGGCGGTTATTGCTGAGGTTCCGCTGGTTGTTGTCAATGTGCAGCGTGGTGGTCCTTCTACCGGTATGCCTACCAAGAGTGAACAGACTGACTTACTGCAGGCGGTATTCGGCCGTAACGGTGAGAGCCCGATGGTGGTTATTGCTGCTACTTCGCCGGTTAATTGTTTTGATGCGGCTTATATGGCTTCTAAAATTGCGCTGGAGCATATGACCCCGGTCGTATTGTTGACTGACGGTTATATTACCAATGGTTCGGCTGCCTGGAGAATTCCTGAACTGGAAAATTATCCTTCTATCCAGCCTCCGTATGTTACTAAAGAGATGCAGGAGGGATGGAAACCTTATAAACGGAACGAAGAGAACAAGGTACGCTATTGGGCAGTTCCGGGAACGGAAGGATTTATGCACCGTATCGGTGGTCTGGAAAAGGATTATAATACAAGTGTGATCTCTACAGATTCTGCCAATCACCACAAGATGACGCTGACCCGTCAGGAAAAGATCGATAAGATCGCTGAAATTATTCCGGATGTAGAAGTACAGGGTTGTAAAGAAGACGCTGACCTGCTGATCGTAGGATGGGGTGGTACTTATGGGCATCTTTATTCTGCACTTGAGATTATGCTCAAAAAGGGTAAAAAGGTAGCGCTGGCTCATTTCCAGTATATCAATCCGTTGCCTAAGAATACCGAAGAGGTATTGAAAAAGTATAAGAAAGTGGTTGTGGCCGAACAGAATATGGGACAGTTTGCCGGTATTCTGCGTATGAAAATACCCGGAGTGGAGTTAATGCAGTTTAACCGTGTGAAAGGACAGCCTTTCAATGTGATGAGAATGGTTGAGATATTTACTAAAATGATGGAGGATTAAGAGTATGAGCGAAATAAAATATGCAGCAAAAGATTTCAAAAGTGATCAGTATGTACGCTGGTGTCCTGGTTGTGGTGACCACGCTTTGCTGAATTCTCTGCAACGGGCTATGGCGGAAGTAGGGGTTGCTCCTCACAATACAGCGGTAATTTCCGGTATCGGTTGTTCTTCCCGTCTTCCTTATTATATGAATGCTTACGGCTTTCATACTATCCACGGACGTGCGGCAGCTATAGCTACGGGAGTGAAGGTGGCTAAACCGGAACTTTTAGTCTGGCAAATCTCCGGGGATGGGGATGGCCTGGCTATTGGAGGGAACCATTTTATTCATGCTATCCGTAGAAATGTGAACCTGAATATTGTGCTTTTGAATAACCGGATCTATGGTCTTACCAAAGGTCAGTATTCTCCTACTTCTCCAAGAGGATATGTTTCAAAATCTTCTCCTTATGGAACGGTAGAAGATCCTTTCCGGCCGGCTGAACTTACTTTCGGTGCCCGCGGGCGTTTCTTTGCCCGTTGTGTGGACGTAGATGGTCCTAATTCTGTAGAGGTATTGGTGGCTTCGGCCCGCCATACGGGTGCTTCGGTTGTAGAAGTTTTGCAGAACTGTGTGATCTTTAACGACGGTTGCCATAGTTCAGTAGCTACTAAAGAAGGACGTGCTAAAAATGCTATTTACCTGAAACATGGAGAACCGATGTTGTTTGGTGAGAATCAGGAGTTCGGACTTATGCAGGAAGGTTTTGGGTTGAAAGTAGTGAAGATCGGTGAGAACGGTGTAACTGTAGAGGATATCCTGGTACACGATGCTCATTGCGAGGATGCAACTCTCCATTTGAAACTGGCACTGATGGAAGGTCCTGATTTTCCGATCGCATTAGGTGTGATCCGGGATGTAAAAGCTCCTGCCTACGATGAAGCTGTTCACCAGCAGATCAAAGAGGTACAGGTTAAGAAACCGGCACGTACATTGCGTGAAATGTTGATGAAGGGGGATGTGTGGGAGATCAAATGATCGTTTGATGTTTTACGATGGATATATAAAAAGAGGATGGTCCGGCAGGATCATCCTCTTTTAGTAATAACTTTTTCAGGGAAGAATAATTAGTTTTTTACTCCGTAAGCAAGATCGCCCGCATCTCCCAGACCGGGTACTATATAAGAGTGCTCATCAATAGTGGGGTCAATAGCAGCACACCATAAAGTGGTTTTATCTTCGGGAAAGACTTTGCATACATGCTCTACAGCTTCCTGGCTGGCTATGATGGAAGCAATATGGATTTCGCGGGGTGTACCTTTGGTTAACATAGCCTGGTAACTGAGTTCCATCGAACCGCCGGTAGCCAGCATAGGATCAGTTATGATAAGGGTCTTACCGTCTATCAGGGGAGAGGCAATGTATTCGATGAAAATATCGAATTTGAGTTTATCTTTGTATTTACGGTAAGCGGAAACAAAGGCGTTTTCACTATGATCGAGGTAGTTTAAAAATCCCTGGTGGAAAGGAAGCCCTGCCCGGAGAATTGTGCTTATAACGATCTGGTTGTCGTGCATAGGGATCGTGGCGGTTCCCAGGGGTGTTTCCGCATGGCGGGGAGAGTAATGAAAAGTCTTACTGATCTCATAAGCCACCAGTTCACCGATACGTTCAATGTTACGCCGGAAACGCATTTTGTCGTTTTGTACATATACATCCCGGATCTCGAAAAGATACTGGTTCAGGATGGAATTGTTCTCGCTTAAGTTTACTATCTTCATATAGGTATACAATTTGTTCTTGTCTCTATCCGGTGTCAATCCGTCTGTAAAATTGCACGATCCCTTCATATACAGAGAGTTGCTATGTTGTACAGAGTGATGGATAATTACCGTTCTGTACTTGCAAAATAACAAATTTATTTCGGGATAGTATAACAGGGTGATCTTTTTTTATGGGCGAAATTAAATATCGTACAATTAAAGAAAAATTTCTTTAATATCCTGTTTTATTCGAAATATTATATTATTTTTGTATCCGATTCACAAGGGCCTTTTTGGTAAGGGGCTGAT
>JAJPZL010000227.1:3408-3882 GCA_021204375.1 Bacteroides sp. | reverse complement strand
CTTTTATTCAGACATATTTTTAATATAGGACAGTTCTCTCAGATCCTTAAATCCATAGAATGCTTTGGCATTTTCACCCAGGAAAAGAGCTTTTTCCCGATCGGTAAGTTCCGGAGACTTTACTACAAAATCATAAGACATCCGGTAAGTGATAGCTGTAATGGTACGGGGATAATCAGAGCCCCACATCAGTTTCTCTATCCCCACTTCATCCGCCGCCTCTTTGATAGCACGTACAGCACCGGCAAACGGATAAAATTCATCATTAAAGAGCCAGGTAATTCCACCCGACTCGATCCGTACCTCCGGATAACGGGCCAGGCGTATCTGATCCAGCCACCCTTCCCGGGTTGCCATTCCAAAATGTCCGATAGCGACTTTCAGGGCAGGATATTCCTCAATTACTTCCCGAAGTTCTCCGGTCTGGGTATCACCATCGGCCAGGTCAACAGAAAGAATTATATCTTTCTCTTC
>JAJPZL010000227.1:0-3398 GCA_021204375.1 Bacteroides sp. | reverse complement strand
TTCCAT
This sequence comes from Bacteroides sp., assembly GCA_021204375.1. Lineage (GTDB taxonomy): Bacteria > Bacteroidota > Bacteroidia > Bacteroidales > Bacteroidaceae > Bacteroides. Next base: position 3,392 of record JAJPZL010000227.1, on the reverse strand, counting down.
CATTTCCGGATTATTTAGGTAAATCCTTTCCTCCTTTAACAGTAAACGTTGAGCAGGAATTTTAATCGCCCGGAAACCTTTTTCAATAAGCTCCTTTGCCTCTTCCAGAAATCCGGGTTTACGGAATTCGCACATTCCGCATACCAGAAAACGATCCGGGTAGCGGGCTGCCACTTCGGCCAGATACTCATTTTGTATACCATCAATAAATTCCTGCGTAATAACCGCAGCCGATACCTGGGCATAATCCATATTAGAGAGAAAAATCTCAGCCGTATTCCGTCCATTTATCATAAAAGGAGGTACCATCTGCCGGATCTCTCCCATAAACAGAGAGCGACCATTCTCTAAGGTACGGATAGGTAAACCATCTACTTCCGTATCCTGCCGGAGCCACAAATGTGCATGTGCATCAATAATGGGATAGTTCATACCTATAGGATTAAGAATTAGCCCAGCTTACCCGCTGTTGTTCTCCTATGATCTCTTTCACTTCATCTACCAGTTGCCAGTCAATCGGCTCCTCTATATATTCAATATTACGTACTACATTATCCGGATTGGCCGAACTAAAGAGTGTAGTAGCAATACGGGGATTACTTACTGCATACTGCATCGCCAGCTTCTCAATAGGATAGTTTCTGGAAGCACAATGCTGTGCAGCCCTCTGACACGCTTCCACCAAAGGCTTGGGAGCCGGATGCCAGGCCGGTACCCTCCTGCTGGAGAGTAATCCCATAGAAAGCGGTGAGGCATTGATCACTCCAGCTTGGTGCTCTTCAAAGAAATCCAGAAAATCTCCCAGCTTATCATCAAACAAACAATAGTGGCAAAAACTCAGTACACTTTCAATACTTCCCGCAGGAGCGTGCTCTACCACCCACTTTAAATTCTCTAATTGAAGATCGGTAATTCCCACATGGCGGGCTACCCCCTCTTTTTTAAGCTCTACCAAGGCAGGTAAGGTTTCATTGACTACCTGATCCAGATCAGCAAACTCTACATCGTGTACGTTGATCAGATCCACATAGTCAATATTCAACCGCTCCAGGCTCTCATAAATACTGCTTTTGGCGCGGGCCGCCGAATAATCCCATGTATTTACCCCACTCTCTCCATACCGTCCTACTTTGGTAGAGAGATAATAAGCGTCCCTGGGAATATCTTTTAAGGCTTTTCCCAATACAGTTTCAGCCTTATAATGACCGTAATAAGGAGAAACATCGATAAAATTCATTCCTTTTTCAATGGCTGTAAATACCGCCTGTACTGCTTCTGCTTCACGAACATCGTGAAATACCCCTCCCAAAGAAGAGGCTCCGAAACTAAGTCCGGACACTTTCATACCTGTTTTCCCTATTTCCGTATACTTCATGGCTTATCTGTTTTTATGTTTTCTCAAAGGTATAGGTTTACGACAAAGAACGTTTTATTGACCGGCGAAAAAGTAACGCAAAGCTTTGCGTTACCTCTGAAAATGGTTAGATTTGCAGGAAAACGAAGCAGTTATGGAAAAGAAAAGGCATATATCCCTTAAAGATATAGCCAGGGAAGTAGGAGTCTCGGTCTCAACCGTGTCAAGAGCTCTTAAAAACAGTCCGGAGATCGGGCCGGAAACACGTGAAAAGATACAGGAACTGGCCCGCCTGTGGAACTACCGTCCCAATCCGTTCGCCATGAGCCTACTCAAAGATGCTCCGCGCCTTATCGGTATTATTGTACCGGAGATCGTAAGCCACTTCTACTCTTCCATCATTAGCGGTATCAGCGATACCGCACGCAAAGCGGGATACTCTGTGATCATTACCTCCTCGTACGAACAATACGAACGGGAAAAGGAGTGTCTGGAGAACTTAGCCAATGTACGGGTAGAAGGCATTGCAGCCTGCCTGTCCCAGGAAACCAGGGAGTATAAACACTTTGAAGCCATAAAGAATCTCAATATTCCTCTTGTATTCTTCGACCGGGTATGCCTGAAAGAAAATTTCTCCTGTGTAGTCTCCGATAATGTGGAATCAGCCCGCAAAGCGACCGAACTATTAATACGCTGGGGAGCAAACCGGATCGGTTTTATCGGCGGTTCCAATCATTTAGAGATCGTCACCCTGCGGAAACGAGGTTATCTTGAAGCACTTCGTACCTATAAGATCCCCATTGAAAAAGAGTTGATCGTGTGCGAAAAGATGTCTTACAAGGAAGGAAGAGAAGCTACCCGCCGCCTGCTTTCACTATCCCATCCGCCCGAAGCTATTCTGGCAATGAATGATACGCTGGCCTTTGCAGCCATGAAAGAGATACGAAAACGGAAACTCCGGATACCGGACGATCTTTCCCTGATCGGATATACAGATGAGGAGCATGCCAATTATGTAGAACCCACCCTTACCGCAGTAACGCACCCCACCTATAAAATGGGTGAAACCGCCTGCCGGTTACTACTGGAGGCGATACAAGGAAAAGGGACAGTACGCCAGGTAATAGTACCCACCCGGTTGGAAATACGGGAGTCTACGTTAAGAAGGAATATGTATTAAAGAAAAGAGCACCTTCACAGGCACTCTCCTCCAAAATATAAAACGTTAAATAATATAATGAAACCTGTGAAAGGACCATCTTACCACAGGATTATGGTTTTTATCAATCTTTATTTTTACTATGTTTCAACACTTTGGCATCAATATAAAATACGATCTCTTCTACAATATTGCTACAATGATCGCCAATACGTTCAATTTTACGGATCACTACCATAGTTTTCAAACAACAGGCTGCATGAGCCGGATTGGCTTCAATATAGGTAGCTAATTTAGTCATCGCATTAGTATACAAGGTATCTGCCTCTTCGTCAGCCGACAATATTTTACCGGAAAGTTTGGTGTTTTCAGACTCAGGCGCATCGTAGCTATCCTGTAGCATTCCTAACACCACATTGAACATCTTTTCCAGCTCCAGTTCATCTTTCAGTACAGCGGTAAGTTGATTGTAGGTATCATCTACTACGTGACGGGCAATACCTTCGGCAAAGTCGCCGATACGCTCCAGCGTACTGCATATCTTCATCACTGAAAGTACCAGACGAAGGTCGATAGCTACCGGATTATAAAGAGCAATATAGTTTTCGCAATCGCTTTCAATCTTCAGTTCGAAAGTATTGACACGCTTCTCACGGCTGATCACTTCCCGGCCCAGTTCTACATCTCCGGTCAGGAACGCATTCTTAGCTTTATCCAGCTGTGAAGCTACGAGTCTCCACATTTCATTAACCTCCTCCCGCAAAGCAAGGAGTTCTTTTTCTGTATGTTTCATTTTCTTATTTTATTTAATGAATTATCCGAAAAGTCCGGTCACATAACGCTAAGTTTGCTCATTCTCGGGATTGATAAACATCTTTT
>JAJPZL010000296.1 GCA_021204375.1 Bacteroides sp. | reverse complement strand
GATCGGAGGGGAGACTACGTTTGAGCGTGTAAAGGTGTACATCCTTTCCTACGATAATTCCCCGGCTCTGGAGTTTCCACTCTACTGTTTTATAGGCAAGCTCCGGATGATTGTTATCTTTACTCAGGTGGCACAGCCAGATGTATTTAAGGTGTTCTGTCATATTTTCTGCCAGGAAATCTCCTGTTTCGGCGTTGCACATGTGTCCGTTAGGACTACTGATCCGGGTTTTCAGGTAGTAGGGGTAAGGACCCATTTCCAGCATCTCGGTATCATAATTCGCTTCGATGATAAGATAATTCGCTTTGCGGATGTAGTAAGCGGCTTCGGGGGTGATCGTACCCAGGTCGGTAAGGAAAGAAAAGACCTTTTCACCGATCTTTATGCAATAACCAACGTTGTCGATACCGTCGTGGGGAACTTCAAAAGGGATGATGTGGAAATCTTCCAGGATAAATTCCTCTCCTTTTTCTATATGACGTACACAGGAGACTAATTTTTCCGTTACACAGTAACTACGGTTAATCCCCTGGTGCACCAACGGGGTAGAGTAGATAGGAATGTGATATTTTTCTCCCAGATGACCTACAGCCTTGATATGGTCTGCATGATCGTGGGTAATAAATACTGCCCGGATATGATCCAGCGTTACTCCAATCTCTTTTAAATGTTTTTTATGGTACGTATCCCGATGCCTGCATCGATCAGGATGCCGTATGTATCTGTTCCTAAGTAGTAGCAGTTTCCACTGCTTCCGCTACCCAGGCTTAAAAATCTAATCTTCATTCTGTCAGTCTGTATAAAAATGCCGTCGTTTTTTTTCAAAAGCGACGGCAAATATACGAAAATATGGGCTCTGTTTATGTTTTTATTTATTTCTTTTTATCGATGGATCGGGTGACTTTAGCAAATATATAGAGGGCAAGAGCAGCGATCAGCCCGATCCCTGCAAAGTAGAACCAGATGTAATGGGCATGAGCACTGGCGGCCTGCCACTGTTCATGAGAGGTATATAGCAAGGGATCAAGACAATATTTAGTCAGTAATACCCCGGCAATACCGAAACCGAAAATGGAGGAGAGGAAGGAGTAGAGGTGGCTGAATCCGAGATACAGACCCTCTTCCCCTTTGGGAGCCTGCAAAGAGAAATACTCTAAATAACGGGGAGAGATAAAACACTCGGCCAGGGCCTGGAATACGATGCCGATGATCATCATCAGGGTAATATTGCTCATACCGGAGAGGATATCACTTCCCAGCATATTACCCATAGCCATACAAAGCGCAGATACCGGAATAAGTACCATTCCTACATTGATCGATGTAAGGGCACTTTTTTTAGCCATAAGCCGGGTGATAAAACCCACAAATAATACGACAACAAGCGGATTGACATTAGCAATCCATCCCGGTCTGGCAGCTTCCCCTGCCATCCGTATTACATATTTGGGCATAGTAGCGTAAAGCTGTTGCTGTACCATCCAGAATCCGGTAACGATCAGGATCAGTAAGAGCAAACGGCCGTTCTTGATAATACGCAGAAATCCCTGAGTGAGTTCTTTCATACTTTTTCCTTCGCCGGCTGTATGGAGGGATTTGTACAGGAAGTAGACAGCCAGGAGAGCCACCATGCTCATAGCTCCTGCGAAGTAATTGATATAAATGTAAGCCTTTTCTCCTATTACATCCCGAAGGGGATCAATGACTGTTTTCCCGGTGAAAGCACCGATATTGACCATCATATAGAATATGGAGTATCCCCGTGCCCGGTTCACTTCGGTGGTCTCTTTGGCCACCGAGCCTGAGATCACTGACTTGATAAAAGAGCCGCCTACCATAATAATAAAGAGAACCGGAATGACCAGGTAACGTCCGTTACTCTGGTGGAGGCCGTTATAGTGAGTCTACTCCCCATAGGTTACCAGGTCGGCTGATTCCAGCAGGGTGGGCACTATACCCAATCCCATATATCCTATGATAAGCAGAGAAAAAGCCAGCAACATCAATTTACGGAATCCGATCTTATCGGCATAGGCTTCTGCAAAAATGGGTAGGAGATAGAGCCCTCCGGAGAAGAGCCCGGATATGATACCGGCCTGAATATCATTAAAGCCTAAAATGGTAGAAAGGTGGAGGGTGAGTACAATGAAAACGCCGTAATAGGCCGTTCTCTCCAGAAGTTCTACCGTATTGGCCACCAAAAAGGCACGACTGAACTTCTCTTTGGTTTTGCTTACTTGATTCATATCCTATTCAGGTTTAAAGTTCGGTGCAAAAGTAACAAGAAATAATAAGAGTGAAGTGTCTTCCTTGTCCGTAATCTATCACATATTGTCTGAAAAAGGGTAAAAAGCAGGAAAAGAATAAAAAATCCTGCATGAATGATTTTTCTTTCATGCAGGACTATATTCGGTTGAAAAAACTTAGTTACTTAAAACTGAAAAAAGTTTTTGGCATTGTAGTAGCTGATATCTTCAATCATCTGGCGTACACGATCCATTTCGGAAACAGGGATCTCTCCGTTCTCAACGTCTCTTCCTACCAGGTTACAGAGAGTACGACGGAAATATTCGTGGCGCGGATAGGAGAGGAAGCTGCGTGAATCTGTCAACATCCCTACAAAGCGGCTCAGAAGTCCCAGTACAGAGAGAGCATTCATCTGTTTTTCCATACCATCTTTCTGGTCCAGGAACCACCAGCCCGAACCGAACTGGATCTTGCCCGGAACAGTGCCGTCCTGGAAGTTACCCAGCATCGTGGCAATTACTTCGTTGGCACAGGGATTCAGGTTGTAAAGAATGGTTTTAGTGAGTTTACCGGCTGTATTGAGACGATCTAAGTATTTAGACATGGCTTTGGCAGTGGTAAATTCGCCGATCGAGTCGAAACCGGTATCGGGACCCAGCAACTGGAACATTTTAGTATTGTTGTTACGGATAGCACCGTAGTGGAACTGTTGGGTCCAGCCTTTTTCCCAGTCCATTTCGCCGAATACGATCATCATGGCAGATTTGAACTTCAGGATCTCTTCCTTGGTGAGTTCTTTACCACCGTAAACCTTATTAAATATATCATTAATTTCTGCTTCTGTGTAATCTTCTGCATAGAACTCTTCGATACCGTGGTCGGAGAGTTTACATCCCTGCTGCGCAAAGAAGTCGTGACGGACACGCAAAGCAGTTACCAGGTCATCGAAATTAGAGATCGTCACACCACTTACCTCAGATAGTTTTTCCACATAGGAACGGAATTCGGAGAGAACTTCTACAGCCATCGCTTTATCCGGACGCCAGGTGGGAAGCATTTTGATCTCAAATCCGCTTTCACGGGTTTTGATATGGTATTCGAGTGAATCAATCGGATCGTCTGTAGTACATACTACTTCTACCCGGTAACGACGCATAAAGCCACGGGCAGAGTACTCCGGCTGGGCTAATTTTTCGTTACATTCGTCAAAGATCTCGCGGGCAGTCTTCGGGCTCAGGATCTTATCGATACCAAATACGGTCTTAAGTTCCAGGTGAGTCCAGTGGTAAAGCGGGTTACGCATGGTGTAAGGAACGGTTTCAGCCCATTTTTCAAACTTTTCCCAGTCGGATGTATCTTTTCCGGTACAGTAGCGCTCGTCTACACCGTTAGTACGCATAGCACGCCATTTGTAATGGTCGCCTCCGAGCCAGACTTCAGTAAGGGATTTGAATTTATGATCATCTGCTACCATTTGAGGGATAAGATGACAGTGATAGTCGATAATGGGCATTTTAGCCGCATGCTGATGATACAATTCCTGTGCTGTTTTTGTCTGCAGCAGGAAGTCTTTGCTCATAAAATCTTTCATTTCCTGTGTTTTTTAGTGTATACTATTATTACTTTTTGATAACCCACCTATAT
>JAJPZL010000420.1 GCA_021204375.1 Bacteroides sp. | reverse complement strand
AAGTGAACATCATTATCCCAGCCAAAACATTTGAAGTGTATATTATTCAGACTTCCGGAAAATAAACTAAGAAGAACTTTCATTGTGCTTTCTAAAGCCCTGGTGGCAGTTTCCTCCTTTCAGTAAACTGCCGCACAGGCAACCTTCCCTTATTTTCCACGAAACCAGCCACTCCTCCTTGGTTTTTATACAAAAAAATATATATTTGCATCCTGATTATACGTAACCTGTTTTATCTAAAAACAGATACGGGCTCCTGAGAAGCCCTATACAGACTTAACAAAAAATCAGTATGAAAACCATACATCGTAAACTAAGCACTTCTACTATTTTCGTATTACTATTGCTATCCCCATCCCTGGCCTTTAGCCAGACAACCGGTAACGGCTCTCCCCGGTTTATACTCCAGAAAATGACTGACGGCACCACGGTGTGCGGCATAAAAGCCTCCTGTATAGATACCCGGTACGAAGAATTTATCCGGGAAAATCCCGGTGCCATCACCTACCAGTGGGGAATAAAAACAGAAGGCCAGCCTCTTACCTGGATACAGACCGGCAATCCCGAATTAGATGCCACTCGGTTTGAAGGAAAAGAGTATGTTACCGTCTATTTCCGGATAACCGATACAGAGGGAAATACCACTTCTCCGATCTATATAAGGGTTGCCGGAAGCGGTTTTTACAATCTGCAATTCTATACATTCATTGTTAACCGGCAAGGAGAACTATACAGCGACCAGGGAGAACTCCTGTCCCACCAATATACCACTATGCCACTTATCTCCCGAGATCCCGCAACCGCTCAGGCCCGGTGGAGTCCAGTAGCAGGAAAAGTGATTAACGACAAAAACGAAGAGTGGGACATTCCCTGTACACGGAATGGCTATATAAGAGATATCCTGCCTGCCACAGAGATAGAACAGATTCTCTCCTCTCCCGCTTATACAGCTACCCTTTACAGGCTTACCTTACTGAATTATAGCGGGGAAATTATCCAGGAATTTCCCATTACTCTCCTGTGTAAACCAGATTTCCCGGAACAACCCTAATCCCATTCAATTTTTGAGCGAACAAAATAACCTCTATTTTCACTTAATTATACTTTCAACCCATGAAAACCAGCAAATCCTATATAATCTATCTGCTCACTACACTTCTCTGCCTCAGTACGTGCAAGGAAGAGAATAACCCCATACCCGAACCCGAAGAAGAGACCTGCGGATGTAACCCTGTTACTCAGGAACAGGCAGCCCATACATTTATCCTGCAAACAGATCCTAAGCTGATCCTGGCAGACCGCATCCTCTATAAGAACTCCATTTACCAGTTAGATCTCTCCCGGGAAGAAGTCGCCGAATTACAGATACCCGAAGAGATATACCAGGAGTTTACAGACTATGTAGAGAACCTAAATAAAGAATGATCAACGCTTATAACAAGCTATAACTGTTGGCCAGAACAACTGCCTCTATCATACTCCTGACAGCCAGTTTTTCAAAAAGCTTCCTGCGGTGGAACTTAATGGTATCCACCGTAAGGAACAACTGCTCCGCAACCTCATTCATCGTATACCCCTGGGCGGAAAATAAAGGATATCCTTCTCTTTATCCGTAAGTTCCTTCATCGGATGCCTTTTCCACTTAAGACTCTCCAGACAAAACCGCCACTCCACATGCCCGTTCACCAGAATTTCCGGATTTTTTAAATGATCATGGGTAGACATAGAGACAGAACATACTCCCAGCCATATTTTTTCCTCTTTAAAAGTAAACGGGGTAAACTTATGATTGATCAGGATCTTACCACCTCCCTTTTTTAAATGAAAATAAGAAGATAAAGTATACCGCTTTTTCTCCTGCGAAGAAAACCGGCTGTAAAAAAGCCTCCCTGATTTTACAATCTCCCTTAAAGCAGGAATTTCCTCCGGCGGGATCTGACCGACATAGAACCGATAGCCTAACTCCTTCACCTTTTCAGCAGAATAACCACATAAAAAGAAAGGGATCTCAGAAACATATATAAACTCCTGCCTGTAATAATCAATAATATACATACTCTGGGTAGTGTTACAGGCAAATGCCTTTACCATATCCAGCCATTTTTCCAACTCTTTATACTCCTGCTCAGAGACAGAATGAATCGCACTCCCGGCAGAAAAAAATCACTCTTTATCAGCTCCATAGTTTAGTTTTTCATTTCTATTTATACACCTGCTTACCACCACACCTGCCTCTCATCCTCATAAGAAAATATCCTTTCCTCCACTCCCCGGGTATGGTTATGCAAAAGATACAACGCTCCCGAAGGAACCGCTTCATATACAATATTATACTCATCCGCTATCCTCTTACCCATACTTTTCCACTCTCCCTGCTGCCAGTAACACAGTTTATACAGATCTCCCGGCACCACAAAGTTCGTATCGCTCCGCGAACAAAAACGCACCCGGGTAATAAAATGCTCATTGCCCTCTCCCAGATCCAGTCCTACTCATCCCACTTCATTCCGGGGCTTTTCAAACCACGTTTCCAGGTTACCATCCATGGCATGTGTATAAGGGTGCCTGTCCTCCTGTAAAACAGGTGGATACCCGATGATCTCTCCTTCCAGTTTTACTTCCGGGTTATCTTTCTCTTTTTACCATAAAACTCTACCAAGGCAAAATTTGCGTGCTGGTAGGTCGAAGAATTCAACCGTACATAGCAGTATCTTTGCAGGCAATGGACCACACTATCCGTTACTCCCTGTGGAGTCTCATAAATGGAGAATAAGACCAGAGAATCCCTGAATTCTCTGTCATCAGACACCTCTGCATTGGCCCGCCGCATCCCCCAGGCATGTTGTTCGTTCCTGTAAAACCGGGGATACTTACGTTTCAAATGCAACGTAGTTGTTTTGTTAAGATCCGGAGTAAAAAATGAGAGTTCTCCTTTCTCCGTCAGTAGAAAGGGCTCTGTTACAGGTAAAATTTCATGGTTTACCCAACCAGCCACCCGGTATACAATATCTGCCGCCATGTTTTCAAAACAGAGCGTATCTCCCCGGAGTTCTCCGGAGTGAACAGGCTGCCAGTTCCTGTTATCAAAAGTACAGATAAAGAGAGGCGTATCCTCCTGCCCGTTGAAACCGGCATCCGGAATTTTTACATCATACGCCGTACAATAAAGGTGTGTTACATCTAGGTAATTATCATTCTGTAATAGGAAGTGATTGGGGCCATCTTCTATCTCCCTGTTTATCGCTATTCCGTTCTTATAAGTCTGCCGGAATACTTTGGCCGGTTTATACTGCAATTCGATCCTGGTATTTCCTAAAGCATCGAACGGGGAAAAATTATCCTTATCCAATAATAGTACATTCCATGCATGCGAATTATTCCGGTTTCCCCAGATAGCAAAATCAGTAGTTACAGGCAGTCCCACCGAACACATCACATTCACCGTATAATTGGTCAGGTGATGACAAGCTCCTCTTTTACCCAGTTCCACTTTACTGACCGGAAGATGCAGCGGATAACTCCAAAGCAGATCACTTTCCCTGAAATTCCTCTTCCACCGGAGTTCCAGATGGAACTGCTGAATAATCTCCTCCACTGATTTACAGGAATCCAACAAATGACTGAACTCCTCCATCAAACGGAGTCGATGCGGTTCAGGTTTCTCACTGCCCGCCCGGTAAGGCAGGATATATTCCAGGAACAGATCAAACTCTTTTTCCAGAAAAGAGGGAGCCCTGTGCCATGCAGTAAAAGCAGCCTCAATATTCTCAATTAAAAAAGCAGCATCTACATACTCATAATCTATTCTTTTGATACACCCGGAAGGATCAATCTTTCCATACCTGCTTACCAGCATGTTCCAGTAGTCTGTTACCACCGGTGGATTTCCTGTATATT
>JAJPZL010000316.1 GCA_021204375.1 Bacteroides sp. | reverse complement strand
CATTTATTTAATAACTAATTATTTTGACCATGAAAAATTGTTTTTACGCCATTTGGTGATTTCTGCTCTCCGCTGTGATCTTATTTTCCTGTAACTCAGACTCAGATGCAGAGATCCTGCCTGAAGAAGAATCCTCCAACTCCGCAGCAGCCGATTATCCGCAGTCCGGTTTAAATGGAATGCTGGGATTTGCTGCCCGGGCCTATAGTGAAACCGGTGCTTTGAAAGAACGCACTACCGGTGGCACAGATGGTTCTGTAGTTTATATCCATTCCCTGAGCAGCCTGGAACAATATATCGGAGACGCTACTCCCCGTATACTGGTTATTGCCGCAGATATTACAGCCACTTCCAAAACCCGGGTTTATATGGGGTCCAATAAAAGTATCATAGGCTCTTTCTCTGCTAAAACACTTCATAATATATACCTGGCTGCCAATAGTGCTACCGGTAATATTATTTTCCAGAACCTTATTTTATCGCATGGAGCGGATATTAATGATAACGACGATATACAGCTTTATTTGAATTACGGTTCCAATTACTGGATCGATCACGTAACATTTACCGGGCACGACTACGATCCAAATGGATCAGACATTGATAAGTTGCTTTATATCGGAGCAAAGGCCGACTATACTACAATCAGTAACTCTAAGTTTATGAATCACCGGTACGGACTTATACTCGGTTATCCGGACGACGGAGAAGAGTATGTAGCAGAGTATGACGGATATCCGCATCTCTCCATATTTAATAACTATTTTGAGAATGTCTATACACGCGCTCCAGGCCTGATGCGTTACGGATACTTCCATGTGAAAAACAACTATGTCAACAATTTCCACCTGGCATTCACCATTGCACAGAATGCTAAAATATATGCTAGCGGAAACTATTTTGGGGAAGGAGCTCAATACGGAGGCATTCTGGACGATAAAAGTACCGGAAGTTTTATTGATGTAAATAACTATCCGGCCATTACCAACCAGAGTTCACTAGTTACGACATGGAACCCTTCTATCAATTACAGCGGATACAATGATGAAGATCCGGAATATGCACGGACTTTTGCCATCAACTGGGCAGGTGCGCAGGATAGCAGTGCCAATATGGCATTCGGATATTAAGCACATAAACGTGGAGCATGCACAAAAGCGGTTTCACGTTTTTAATAGCTATTGTTTCTGCCCGAACCCTAAAGATACGGATATTCTCAGGTTCACATTCAGAGATTTTACTGTTAACCTGAGGAATATCCCGTTATTTCTTATTGATATCAGGCAAACACAGAGTAACCAGCCCCAATAGCGGCATATAAGCACATATATGGTATACAAATTCAATCCCGTGACGGTCGGCTACCCCTCCCAATACAGCCGAGGCGATCCCTGCAATCCCAAAGGCCAGCCCGAAGAAGAGCCCGGAGATAAGTCCTAGTTTATTGGGAAGCAACTCCTGAGCGTATACTACAATAGTAGGAAATGCCGAGGCAAGGATCAGCCCGATAATAAAACTCAGAATACTGGTTCCGGCAAGTCCCAGATGAGGCATTGCCAGTGTAAACGGAGCCACCCCCAGGATGGAGATCCAGATTACATACTTTCTTCCGATCTTATCTCCCAACGGTCCCCCCAGGATCGTTCCCAGCGCAGTTGCTACCAGGAATATGAACAGGAAGAACTGAGAATTCTGAACCGTTACCCCAAACTTTTCGATCAGAAAGAAGGTATAATAACTGGTCAGGCTCGCCATATACACATATTTCGAAAATATAAGGATCAACAGAATAGCCAGAGCAAAAATAGTCTTTCCCCGCGGTAAAGGAGGTTGCTCCATAAAAACCGCCGACCTGTTCCTGCTCCGTAACCGGGCCTTCTTTATCATAAAATTGTACCAACGGCAGATAGGGATCATACAAATAATGGCGATCACAGCGATCAGGGCTACCAACGCAATATTACGCTGTCCGTAAGGAGCGATCACCAGCGCCGCCAGCAACGGACCCAGTGCTCCTCCGAAATTTCCTCCAACCTGGAAGATCGACTGGGCCAGACCCCGTTTCCCTCCCGAAGCCATCGAAGTAAGGCGGGAAGCCTCCGGATGCAGGATCGAAGAACCGATCCCCACCATACAAACCGCCGGGAATACCATAAACAGATAATTGGCAAAAGCCAGCAGCACAAGACCTGAGAAGGTGAAGCACATCCCGATGGGCAGGAACCACGGGTTCGGCCGTTTATCCAGGTAAAGACCCATCATCGGTTGAAAGACCGATGCGGATATCTGATAGATCAGCGTAATCAACCCGATCTGTGCGAAACTAAGCGATAAATTATCCTTAATAACCGGGTAAGAAGCAGAGATGACCGACTGGAGCGCATCGTTGAACATGTGAGAAAAACTAAGCGCTATTAAGATGCCCAGCAGCGTTTTACCCTGATTTTTATTCGGATTATTCATTATACTTAACCTTTTGAGCCTGCAAAGGTAGATATTTAAATAAAAAGTCCTAACTTTGCGCGCAGAAAAATCAATGAGTAGCGCTACGATGAATAAAACTTCTGAATATAAATTTACAATTGTTGTTCCTGTCTATAACGAGGAAGATAATATGTACAGGCTGGAAGAGACGATCGGAAAATTTCTTCCCCAATCCAAAGTAAAAACCTGTGCCCTGTTCGTGAATGACGGATCCAACGACTCCAGTAAATCAAAAATAGAAGAAATTTGTGCCCGCAATCCTGATTTTTACTACATTGACCTGCAGGAGAACTCCGGATTAAGCGCTGCGATGAAGGCAGGTATTGATGTAACCTTTTCCGATTACGTAGGTTATATGGATGCCGACCTGCAAACCACTCCAGAAGATTTTAACCTCCTGCTGGAGCATATCGGGAATCACGAATTGGTGATGGGTATCCGTGCTAACCGGAAAGATACCCCCTTTAAACGGATGCAATCTAAAATAGCCAACGGTTTCCGTCGTATAATAACCGGTGACGGCGTAACCGATACCGGTTGCCCCCTTAAGATTATGCATACCGAATATGCTAAACGGGTACCCTTTTTCACCGGTATGCACCGTTTTCTCCCGGCACTTATCCTGTTGCAGAACGGCCGTATCAAAGAGATCCCCGTACGCCATTTTCCCCGTGTGGCAGGTATCTCCAAATACAACCTGTGGAACCGGCTGGTCTCTCCCTTTATGGATTGCTTTGCCTACCGGTGGATGAAGAAACGCTATATTAACTACGGTATCAGAGAGAGCAATTTATGATGAGCTATGTCGTTGGTTTTCTGGCACAGGCCTTTTTCTCTGCCCGAATCCTTTTCCAGTGGATACTCTCCGAACGGGTCCATAAAGTTGTCTCTCCCACCATCTACTGGGTGCTCAGTATGCTCGGCTCTTACCTGCTTTTTATGTATGGCTGGCTGCGGGACGATTTTTCCATTATCCTCGGGCAATCCATTGCTTACTATATTTATATCTGGAACCTCTACGAAAAAGGGGCCTGGAGCCGGGTACACAGGTCCATCCGTTTAGTGCTTCTGCTCACTCCACTGGCCGCATTTACCTATATGCTGTGGAACGGGAATGCATTTGTCCAGACATTTTTCCGGAACGACCAGGTCCCCTTGTGGCTGGTTATCTTTGGTTCTTTAGGACAGGTTATTTTTACCATCCGTTTTATCTACCAGTGGTTCTACTCGTACCGGCATAAAGAGTCCATTTTACCCATGGGCTTCTGGGTTATTAGCTTAGTTGGTTCTTCCATTATTATAGCCTACGGTATATTTCGCCTGGACCCCGTTCTCATCCTGGGGCAATCAGTAGGGTTTGTAGCCTATTTTCGTAATATTATTATTGGCAGAAAAAATGTAAAAATAGAAATAAATGGAT
>JAJPZL010000121.1 GCA_021204375.1 Bacteroides sp. | reverse complement strand
ACCGGATAGCGGGAAGCAACTTTACCTTTGATATAGCGGTGTTCGAAGGGGCAGGCGCCTTTGTCTGCGGAGAAGAAACGGCTCTGATCGCCTCGATCGAAGGAGAACGCAGATTCCCCCGGCAACGTCCGCTCTATCCTGCTGTGGCAGGGCTCCACGGGCGGCCTACGTTGGTTAATAATGTAGAGACCCTCAGCCAGATACCCTATATTATCAAACAAGGGGCGGACTCTTACAACCAGGTAGGTACGGAGAAGAGCAAAGGTACCAAAGTATTTGCCCTGGCCGGTAAGATCCGTCACGGCGGATTGATCGAAGTGCCGATGGGAATTACCCTGAACCAGATCATTGAAGAGATAGGCGGCGGGGTAGAAGGGGGAGAAAAACTGAAAGCCGTACAGATCAGAGGACCTTCCGGAGGATGTATACCGGCTGAACTGTGCGATGTCCAGGTCGATTTTGACGCATTTAACCAGATGGGTGCCATGATGGGTTCCGGTGGACTGGTGGTGCTGAGTGAGAGCGACTGTATGGTAGATGTAGCCCGCTACTTCCTGACTTTTACCTGCGACCAGTCTTGTGGGAAATGTACCTTTTGCCGGATGGAGATATGCCGTATGCTCGATATCTTTGACAAGTTATGCAGCGGCAGGGGAACCCCGGAGGATATTGATAAACTGGAAGAGCTGGCCCATACCATTAAAGCCTCCTCCCTGTGCGGGCTTGGAAAGACAGCCCCCAATCCTGTGCTGACCACCCTGAAATATTTCCGGCATGAATACGAAGAGCATGTCGGGGGAATCTGTAAAACAGGTACCTGTAAAGAGATGGTAAAATATAGTATTACGGAGGAGTGTGTAGGATGTACGAAATGCGCCAAAGCCTGTCCGGTAGAGGTGATCCCCTACACTCTGTACCAGGTACACACCATTGAAACTGCCTCCTGTGTTCTGTGCGGTCTTTGCATTGACGAGTGCCATTTCAATGCGATTAAAAAGATACCCGTAAAAGAGTTAGTCATTCATCCTTAAAAAAGAGAGATATGAAAACCAGAATAACGATCCTGCTCCTGTTGGCTCTCACTAGCCAGGTAACCCTTGCCCAGGAAGAAGAGGGACTTTTCATTTACGATATGGACCAGTTTGCCGTCACCCTGCTATCGGAAGGACAAAGAACAGGCAACCCCGGTATCCTTATCGGGGCCACCCGTCCGATGCAGGAAAATATATGCCTGACGGCACTTTTCCCAATGCTGTGAATGCCTTTTTGCTGGAGATCCAGGACAGGAACATATTGATAGATACAGGCTACGAAAAAAACTTTTTACCGAACTGGAGAGGGCAGGGAAGACTCCCCTGGATGTAGATGCGGTTTTATTGACCCACATGCACGGCGATCATATCGGAGGGCTGCTGCGTGAGGGTGGGAAATCCTTTCCGAACGCTACCCTCTATCTTTCACAGGCCGAACACGACTACTGGATGAGTGATCCGGGATCTACCGCTCAGCAACAGGTTATCCGGGCTTACCAGGATCAGCTGGAGTTCTTCACCCCGGGAAAATGGGGAGAGGAGCTGCCGGAACTATTTCCCGGCGTCACGGCTGTGGAGGCCTACGGCCATACCCCCGGCCATACAGCTTTCCTATTGGAATCCGAAGGGCAGCAGTTATTGATCTGGGGAGATCTGACCCATGCTATGGCTATACAGATACCTCACTCCGAAATAGCAGTCACCTATGACACTGACCCGGCGCAGGCAATAGCCAGCCGTCAGGAGCTCTTCGGACATATCGCGAAGAACCGGATCCGCATAACCGGTATGCATATTCAATACCCGGGTATGGGCGACCTCCTGGGAAACCCGGCAGAAGGGTATCGCTTTATCCTGCTCTGCCCGTGTGAAGGAAGATAAAAACCACACCAACATGCATATAACCATTAACCATACAACAACCGAAGTTTGTTCCGGTGAGACCCTTATCGAGGTAGCCCGCCGGATCGGATGTAACATTCCCTCCCTGTGCTACGTCAAAGGACACCAGCATAGATCTTCCTGCATGGTGTGTGCCGTAAAGAACAGGGTGACGGGACAGGTCATTCCCTCCTGCACGACGGTGCCGACGGAGGGCATGCAGATAGAAACGGAGAGCGAAGAGCTTAACCGGATACGGACCTTATCACTCGAACTCTTGCTAAGTGACCACCGTGCCGACTGTGAGGCACCCTGTACCCTGGTATGCACGCAGGGACTTGATATAGAGCGATTGCTTGACCTGTATGACAACGGGCTGAAAGAGAAGGCACGCCGCTTTCTGGCACAAACGTTTGCTCTTCCCGCAACCGGGTGTACCGATTGCAAGGCTCCCTGTGAGAAGGCGTGCCGCCGGGGTACCATCGATAAAGCCGTATCGATCCGGGTAATTATCAAAGAACTGGCGGAGCAGCCGGCAGAAGCGGTTTCACCTTTGGGAGAAGCCAATGTGCACAGAGCGGATAAGAAACAATACCTCTCCCGCCTGGGAAGATTCTCTTCCCGGGAGAAACAACACCTCCGGGAGACGGTAAACACCCCCTCCTGGTGCCTGCATTGTGCTTGTGCCGGGCAAAAAGGATGTAAATTGCGTGAATATGCCACCGGCCAGGGCATCCGGCGTTCCCGGTATGAGGCTACCTCGTTGCTACCTGTTATGCAGAGGGTCCGTATCAACGGCGATCTTTGGTTCGAAGCCGCCAAATGTATTCGTTGCGGGCTCTGTGTCTACAATACCCGGAACGGTTTTACCTTCAAAGACCGCGGCTTTGGGATGCAGGTCGTATTACCGGAGGAGAACAGGCAGAATATTCCGGCAGAAATAGCCGGTCTGTGTTCTACGGGCGCTATTTATTTAACAGAGAGCAGGGAAAAATGAAAAAACTTTTATTCATAACTGCCTGTATAACCCTGGCCGACCTGGGGGCGTGCAACCGGCTAACCACTTTTTCCGGCAGTCGGGAGAGCGATAGCTGGCCTCTCTTCCGGGGAGATCCGTCATTAAGCGGATACACCCAAACCCGGTTGCCGGCAGAGCCTCTCCTGTTGTGGAGTTATAAAAGCGATAGCCGTACCGTATCGTCACCCGTCGTTTACCGCTCGGTAGCGTACTGGTGCGACAAAAGGGGCAGGATAAGGGGAATTGATAAGCAGGGCGAACCGGTCTTTGAATACGATATTGGTACCGCTGTGGATGCTACTCCCCTGATACACGATTCCGTACTCTACATTGGCCGGATAGATGGATATATGACCGCTATTTCACTGGTGGAAAAAGATACGTTGTGGAGGTTCGGAACCTATGGACAGATCTCGGCGTCGCCTACTCTCTCCTCTTTTGAGGGAACGGAAGCGCTGCTCTTCGGTAGCTACAACAATCTTTTTTACAGTATGGATATCCGTACCGGAAAAGAGATTCGCAGCTTTGAGTCGGGTTACTACCTCAACGGGGCCGCTACTTTGTGGGAGAACCATGTGGTCTTCGGAGGCTGTGATGCCTGGTTGCGGATCATTGATACCACCACCGGGATACAGAGTGACTCTTTGCAACTGCCGGCTTATATACCTGCCTCACCCGCTCTTTAGGATAACTACTGTTATGTGGGCGACTACACAGGTAATATTTATGAAATAGAGCTCCGGAAAGGGAAAATAGTACAGCACAAACGGATCATGGAGACCGATCGGGACAACGGTTCCTTTGTCTCCGTACCTGCCCTTTCCGAAGGAACGCTCTACATCCTTTCCGATGATAGACACCTCTATGCTATTGACCGCAGGGAGGGTACGGTCCGTTGGAAATATATGCTGAAAGGGAATACCGGGGAGAGTTCTCCCGTGGTATGTAACGATAAGATCCTGGTATGTACCAAAACGGGGATCGTGACCATACTGGATATCAAAAAGGGAGAAGAGCTTTGGGAGTATGATACCGGAGAGCAGATCGTAGACTCGCCCGCTGTTATCAAAGACCACTTTTACATACTTACTGCCAAAGGGACGCTTTTCTGTTTCAGTGAACAAAAAAATAAGAACAGCTGAATGAACCATACTATGCCCATTATACAACTCACAGATCTTGTCAAAACCTATCCCGACGGAGCAGGCAAAATAAACCCTGTATTGCGGGGGATTACGCTGGAAGTAGAGCCGGGAGAGTTTGTAGCCATCCGGGGAGCCTCCGGTTCCGGAAAAACCACCCTTTTATCTATATTAGGTACGTTGTTGCTCCCGGACTCAGGTAGCTACCTCTTACGGGGAAAAGAAGTATTTACTTCAGGAACAGACTACGCCCGGCTTCGCAACCGGGAGATCGGGTTTATATTTCAGGATCACCGCCTGATGCCGCAATACACGGTACTGGAAAATATCCTGCTACCCCTGCTGGCCCAAAACGATAAAGTAGATACGGAATCTGTCTCGTATGCGAAATAGCTCATGGAGATAACAGGGGCCACCCATGTAGCCACCCACTATCCCCCGACTCTTTCGGGTGGGGAAGCCAGCCGGGTGGCCTTGTGCCGGGCCCTTATCAACAAGCCCCTGCTTATCCTGGCCGACGAACCTACCGGACAGCTTGATGCGCAGAACGCCCGGAATATAGCCGATATGCTGGCAGAGATAAACCGGACGCTGGCTACTACTATTGTTATGGTGACCCACTCGGATGAAATATCGGTAACCGCTCACCGGATATGGACCCTTAAAGAAGGACGGTTACAGTGAATAAGGGAGAACTTATCTAAAAGAATATCCGCTACTTTTCCCGCTACTACAAATTGATCGCAGTAGCGGTGAGTATAGGGGTGGTTGTGATTACCGGAAGCCTGCTGGTCGGGGATTCTGTGCGTCATACCCTGGCCAAACTGGTGAACGAGCGGTTGGGAAGTACCGAAACGATGATCTTTTCCATGAATTCCTTTATGCAGGAAGAGATCTTGCAGGATCCTTTGTTGCAGGATGCCCGTGGAGTCCTGCTGACCCAGGGATTTATCTCTCACTCGGGCAAAATGTTCTCTGTAATAGTCTGGGGAACCGATGAGTACTCCCTTTTCCCTGGAAAAGCCCGGATCAATAAGGCCCTGGCCAGGGAACTCAAAACAACTGATAGCGATCTGGTGCTGCGTTTACCGGCTACCGGGCTGGTCCCTTCCGGCTCCCTATTCGTAATGGAAAATTACACGACCAGCCTCCGGCTTGCCTGCGAGGGAATCATAAAAGCGGAAGAAGGGGGTAATATCAGTCTTAAGAACGAACAGACGATTCCCCTCAATCTGTTTGTGAACCGCAGGGAACTGGCGCAGACCCTGGGAACGGAAGGGCGTATCAACCTGATCCTATCCGGCCGGGAAATAAGCCGTGAGCAGTTTGAGGAGGCGTGGGATTATCCGGTATCGGGCCTTCAGGTACAAAACGGGGAGTCCTTTACGGAGATCACATCCGACCGCGTGTTCCTGCAAAATGATGTAGTCCGGTTGCTATGCCGGAATAACCGGGAAACCAACCGGCTCTTCTCCTACCTGGTAAATTCCATAGAAAAGGAGGGAAATTCTATCCCTTACTCTTTTGTAACAGCTGTAGATACCTATAAGGACCTGGTTCTGGCACCTGGTGAGATGATCCTTTCGGACTATGCGGCCCACCGCTTAAAAGCAGTAGTAAATGATAGCCTGCAACTCACCTACTTTACAGCTGCCGACCTGAAAACCCTCTCTACCGATACGGTAAGACTCCGTGTAAGGGCCATTGTACCTCTTGCGGAACTTAAGGCAGATCCTACGCTGAGTGCGGAGTTTCCCGGATTATCCGATGTAGAGCGGTGTACCGACTGGGATAGCGATCTGCCTGTTAATATGGACCTCATAACGGACGAGGATGAAAAATACTGGGAGGAATACCGTAACACTCCCAAAGCCATTGTTCCATACGAAGCAGTAGCACCGGACTGGAGTAACTCGTTTGGAAGTGCCACCTCGATACGCATTCACGGTACTGAACCCGATTTAAGTGGACTCGAAAGCGAAATGTTCGGCATCCAGCTGATACACCCCGCCAGGCCGGGCTGATGGCGGCTATGAACGGAGTGGACTTTTCCGGGCTGTTCCTGACCCTGGGCTTTTTTATTATCCTTTCAGCCGGGATGCTGATGTCGATCCCGCTGGCAGAAATGCTCTACCGGCGTCGTCGGGAGATCGACCTGCTTCAATCTTTCGGTTACCGGAATGGGAAGATTATCCGTAACCTGTGGCTGGAATCGGCACCCGTAGTCTTCTTTGCATCCCTCGCCGGTGTGGTCATTGGGATCCTCTATACGACCCTTGTCGTATGGCTATTGGGAACCGTATGGAAAGGAGCTACCCGGACTGACGGATTTATGCTGTTACCCAACCTATATACGGTAGGGATCGGGCTATTGACCGGGATCATCCTCGCTATGGCGATCCTCCGGATCAGCATCGGAAGATCGATCCGGAGAATCGGAGCCCCCGTCCGCCTGAAAGTAACGGCGGTTCGCCGGAAGCCGGGCGTGGTAATCGCAGCCTCCCTGCTCACCATCCTGCTGATCGGAATAAATCTATTTACCATAGCCTCGGTAACTCTCTTTGTGGTAGGGAGAGGTTTGTTACTGGTCACTACTGCTTTGTGGGGGGATTACTTCCTGGTATCCCGGGGAGGTATCCGGCAGCAGGCCTTTACCTCCTCCAAACTGGTATGGGCTACGCTGTATGCCCATAGGAAACAGATCTGCTTATCTTACTTCACCCTGGCTATCGGTGTCTTTATTGTGTTCTCAGTCGGACTGAACCGGCAGGGATTTACCGACAGCACCCGGCTGGCAGGTGGTACAGGGGGGTATACACTTTGGGGAGAAAGTACGGTTCCCCTCTATCACAACCTTGCTACCGAAGCAGGACGGGAACGGCTTGCCCTGACCGGGCTACCTGCGGAGACGGACATTCTTCAATGCCTGCGCTACAGTGCGGATGAGGCAAGTTGCCTGAATCTGAATAAAGTAGTGATACCGTCGGTACTGGGAGTGGATATGCAGGCCCTGGAAGAGAGCAGTCTGGGAGTAAATAAAAATATATACAGGGCCGACCGGCATACCCTTTTCGAAAAGCTTACCCAAACAGAAGAGGGTATCTATCCGGCCCTGGTCGATGAAACGGTACTTCTGTGGAGCCTGGGGATGAAGCTGGGGGATACCATCCGGTATGAGGGGAACAACGGGAAAAAAGTGACGGTCCGGTTGGTAGGTACCCTGGATAATACCATTTTCCAGGGATATCTCCTGATAGATAAAAAGCTCTTCTCCGGAATATGGGAAGAGATAACCGGAAGTGAAGTCATACTGCTGAAAGTGCCCGAAGCAGAAAAGGAAACGGTGAAAAACCTGCTTTCCCGTGCCCTCCACGAGTATGGAATAAGAGTGACCACCACCCAGGAGCGGCTGAAAGAGTTCAATAGTGTAACGGATACTTATCTCTCTATTTTTATGACACTGGGAGGGATCGGGCTTTTGCTCGTAGTGATGAGCTTTGTAATCGTAGTGCGCAAAAACCTGGTGATGCGACGCGGGGAGATCGGGCTCTATCGTACGTTGGGTTTTACAGATGAGAGGATAGAAAAAATCCTCTGCCATGAAAATCTCCTTGTTCCTTTATATGCTATCTTTACCGGAATAATGGCCTCTTTTGTCGGAGTGAGTGGAGGTATCGCCCATGTGGGGACGGGAGTTTGGTTAATCGCCCTCTTTTTTGCCCTGCTCCTGATACTATGCACCGGTGTATTTATAAAAAGAGAAGTAAAAAAGAGGTGTTGCATGCTCATCTATAAAGACATTATACCTGCTAGTCTTATAAAAAGAAGAGCTCAAAAATAAAGATACGTTCATTATGAAGATCCTATTTATCATACCCGGTTCAGGAGATTCGTTCTATTGCGGGAACTGTTTCCGGGACAATCTCCAGGCAACAGCCTTGCGGAGGGCCGGACACGATGTGGTGATCATGCCGCTATACCTGCCACTGACCGATGCCTCTTTCCAGGCAGATACACCCCTCTTTTTCCCGGCCCCCTCTTTTTACACCGAACAGCGTTTTTTCGGAAAAAAGGGGATGCCCCGGTGGATAAAGAGGATCCTGGCCTCCGGTTCCCTGTTGAAAGTAGCCTCCTCCTTTTCCGGTAGTACCTCAGCCCTGGGTACGGAAGGAATGACCCTGGCTATGATCACGGGAGAAGATGAAGCATTCAACCGGGAGGTAAGGACCCTGGTAAACTGGATCAAAGAGCAGGAATGTCCCGACATTATACACCTTTCCAGTATCTTGCTGATAGGAGTAGCCAAAGCCATCCGGGCAGCGGTAGATACTCCCATTATATGCTCCCTACAGGACGAGGAGGTATGGATCGATAGCATGGAAGAAAAATATGCGGCTGCTGGCTGGGAGGGAATTAAGAATAATCTATCCTGGGTAGACCACTTTGTAACCACCAGTTATTTTTACAAAGAGATCGCCCGGCAGCGGTTACCCTCCCTCAACCATATAGCGGTTATCTATCCTGGTATACAGACAGAAAAGTATCACTCAGATAGTTATCCGGAAAACCCGGTTATCGGCTTCTTCTACCGGATGAATCAGGTAGACGGGTTAGACCTGCTGGCAGAAGCCTTTGTAAAACTGAAAAAAAGAGGAACGATCCCCGGATTAAAGCTTAAAATAGGAGGAGGATATACGGCACAGGATAGACCCTTTCTGAATAAGGTACGCCGGATCCTGTTGCCCTATATCGAAGATGTGGAGATAGATACGACCTACCGGTTGCAAGATCATCCGGAATTTTATAAGCAGGTTTCAGTGATCAGTGTACCTATCAGGTTTGAAGAGGGCGTGGGACTCTATCTGTGCGAAGCGTTTGCAGCGGGAAGACCGGCTGTAGAGCCTGCTACCGGTTCTTTCCCGGAAATAGTAGGCGGAGCGGGGATTCTGTACCCACCCGGCATATCCGGTGCACTGGCAGATGCGCTGGAAAAAATATTGACGGATAAAGAACTCTATACTCAAAAAGCAGCCGAAGCCCGGAGGCTTTCCAAAACACTGTATGATCATACAGTGATGGCTGCTGAACTGGAAAAGCTCTACCGGAAGCTCCAAAACGAAAAAAGAGTGCCGTGTTGAGTCACGGATGTTTCGTTTTAAAGAGAAAAGAGCGGAACTTATGTAAAAAAAATTGCAAGTTTGTAAAAGAGAATTAACAAGCTGGAACATACAAATAGATAAAAATGAAAATGAGAGCTGTTCAATACGTAAAAACCGGTGCACTGGCAGTGATACTGGTATGTACCTTCACTCCGGGAACTGATACACAAACCCCTTACGGATGGCGGGGCCGGATCGTAACTGGAGTTACCCGGAGACCGGTTTATTAAAAGAGTGGCCTGTCGGAGGTCCTGCCCTGCTTTGGGAAACACTGGATGCAGGGAAAGGTTATTCAAGTCCGGTCCTTGTGAACGATAGGCTTTATATTACCGGAATGAACGAAGAGGAGAACCGCGAGGTCTTCTCCGCCTATACCCTGGATGGGAGGAAGATTTACGGAGTCGAATATGGAAGACACTGGAAAGATAGCTACCCGGAAACACGGACTACTCCTTCTATCGAAGGAGACAAAGCCTATGTGATCAGTGGTGCAGGCGAGATCGTATGCATCCATATTGAGAAGGGGGATATCCTCTGGAAAGTAGACGGAGAGACTGCTTTCGGAAAACAGACCGGAACGTGGGGAACCTCCGAATGTCCGTTAGTCTTTGATCATAGAGTGATCTATACAGCCGGAGGAGAGCAAACGACTATGGTAGCCCTGAATGCCGGAACCGGTGAAACGCTCTGGAAAAGTCCTTCACTGGAAGATAAAACAGCATACGTTTCTCCTTTATTGATCTCTTATCAGGGTAGGAAACAGATCGTAGGGAGTACCGGGATGCGTGTGACCGGGGTAGATCAGGAGACCGGGGAAATAGAGTGGACCTTTGATGACTGGGGGCAAAATGCCATAGCCAACGGACGGGAAAAGATCGCCGTCAACACTCCCTTGTACGCCGATGGAAAGATATTTGTCTGCAATGGCTACGATATGAACTCCTTCCAGCTACAACTCAGGGAAGACCTGAAAGGAGTAGACCTGGTGTGGCGTAACGACGATCTGGATACCCACATTGGCGGATTTGTGCTGGTGGACGGCACTGTATATGGCTCTAACTGGATTACGAATACCAATGGTAACTGGGTCGCTGTAGACTGGAATACGGGTAAAACCCGCTACGAGATGGGATGGAAAGGAGGAAAAAGTAAAGGCTCCATTATCACGGCAGACGGCATGCTCTATTGTTACGACGAACGCCGGGGGACGGTCGGGCTTGTTAAACCCAACCCGGAAGAGTTTGAAGTAGTGAGTGAATTCCGTATCACCAAAGGAGAAGGGCCTCACTGGGCACATCCCGTGATCCATAACGGTATTCTTTATATCCGGCACGGAAATGCATTGATGGCTTATAACATTCAATCATAAAGAACAATGAACATAGTAGAGAAAATAGAATAGAGCGATATCCGGCTGACTGAAGAGGAGATCATAGAACTACTGCAAATAGAGAATCAGAGTAAAGAGTATTACCGGTTGCTGGGCATCTCCGCCGAACGATCCCGCCGGAAATTCGGGAACAAGGGATATGTATTTACCCAGATCGGGATCAATGCAGCACCCTGTCCCATCAACTGTAAATTCTGTTCCATGGGGGCGAGTCACTATTCAATGGACTCCCGGTGGGAGAAGAGTGAAGAGGAGATCTGCGAACTGTTGCAGACCCTGCAAAGAGACTATTTTGACGACTTCTTCCTGATGACCACGGCTGATTATCCGCAGGAAAAGATATTATCCATAGGAAGAGCCGTAAAACACCTGTTGCGCAGCGATCAGAAACTGGTAGTCAACATCGGGGATTTTGACCTTCCCATGGCTGTAAAGCTGAAAGAGGCCGGGTTCACCGGAGCCTACCACATTAACAGGCTGAGAGAGAGTAAGGATACAGAGGCCCTGCCCGAAGAGCGGGAAGAGACCCTGCGGGCTATCCGGGAAGCCGGGCTGGAACTCTACTATTGCATTGAACCCATCGGCCCCGAACACTCTTATGAAGAGCTGGCCGCCGAGATCGTAAGAGCCCGGGAGTTGAATATAGAAGTGATGGCAGCCATGCGGCGCATAGCAGTCAAAGGGACTCCCTTGTATGAAAGAGGACAGATCACCGCTCCCGAACTCACCAAGATAGTAGCAGTGACCAACCTTGCCGTAAATCCCTCCCGCGCTATGAACGTCCATGAACCGATACAGGTAGCCATGCTGGCAGGCGTGAACCAACTCTATGCGGAAGTGGGAGCCAATCCCCGCGATACCGATAGCCATACCGAGCAGAATCGTGGATTCAGCCCTGCTGTAGCCTGGGAGTTGCTTAAAGATTTCGGATACGAACCGACCCACTCATAAAAGAAGAAGGAATATGGAAAAAGAAAAAATTCTCGAACAGTTCTCACAAGGTTTTGACTGTTCACAAGTTGTCTTTGCACACATGAGTAACAAACATCAGCTCACGGACGAGGAAACAGCGAAAAAAGTGTCTGCCTGTTTTGGGGGAGGCATGTGGTGCGGAAACGTTTGCGGAGCGGTAGCCGGTGCCTATATGGCCATCGGGATGAAATACGGCCACGTCACTCCCGGTGCTACCAAAGAGAAAGGAGAAACATTAGGCAAAATAGCACAATTCAATGCCCTGTTTGAAGAGAAGTATGGTACTACCTCGTGCCGGCAACTCCTGGGCTACAAATTTCCGGAAGATATGGAACAGATCCTTGCATCCGGCTTATTAACCACTTTGTGCCCGCAAATTGTGGCAGATGCCATTGAGACTGCGGATCAGTGTATGGAAAAATAGGAGGAATCCCCATGAAAACAACGAGACTTATTGTAGTAGGAGGATTTTTAGGAGCCGGAAAAACCACTCTACTCTGGGAGGCTGCCCGGCGATTGATGAAACAGTGGTTGAACGTAGGGCTTATTACCAACGACCAGGCTCCGGAACTGGTAGACAGCGCTTTGTTATCCCTGAATAATTTACATGTAGCCGAAGTAAGCGGCAGTTGTTTTTGTTGCAACTTCGACTGATTTACAGAGGCCATCCGGCAGATCCGGCAGGAGGTATCCGCCGATGTGATTATCGCCGAACCTGTAGGAAGTTGCGCAGACCTTTCGGCAACCATTCTGCAACCCCTTAAACAATACTGGGATCGGGAGCTGAGAATTTCTCCGCTCACGGTCCTGGCCGACCCTTTGCGGCTCACCTCTATTCTCCGGGAGGAGCATGGAGGGTTGCATCCCGATGCAGTCTATATCTACCGGAAACAGCTTGAAGAGAGTGATATCATTCTTATCAGTAAGACCGACCTGCTGAGCGAAGGTGAACTGGAAGAACTCAGGGAGCGTACCGCTGAAAAGTTCCCGTCAGCCACCCTCTGTACTATAAGTGTAGCCAGGGGTACCGGGGTAGATGAGTGGCTGGAAGAGGTTTCTACCCGTACTGATGCAGGCAAACGGCTGATAGATATGGATTACGATATCTATGCCAACGGGGAAGCTGTACTGGGATGGTTGAACGGAACGATCCACCTGAAAGGAGAAAAGACCGACTGGGATCTCTTTGCCCGGGAACTGGTCACCGCCCTTTCCCGTCAGTTCGATACCGGAGGATACGCTGTGGGCCATGTGAAGATCATAGCCGAGAACGGAAAAGACTATATTGCGGGTAATATTACCGGAAGTCGTGAAACCCTTTCACTCAGGGGTTCAGCAGGAGAAAGCCGCGAAATTCGCCTGATCATCAATGCGAGGGTAGAAACAACCCCGGAGGAGCTGGATAAAATAGTCCGGGAAACGATAGATAACCAGGTAGGAACCAACTATACCACCAAGATCCTTGCCTGGCGTTATCTTCAACCGGGACGGCCGCAGCCTACTCATCGGTTTACTGAAGTCGTTTAAGTCTGTTTATCGTTGAAATAAGACCTACAGGTTTCGCTCTGCTAAGAGATAACGGAAGAGTTGGATTCTATAAGAGGGTTTATCAAAAGTCCGGTTGTCCTTTAATTCATTTTCACTCAGTAAGTTGATGGAGGAGATATTTTATTCCTGTATTATGGCGTTCTTGTTTGTATTTTCCCTTTTGGTTGTTTTTGGATTTATATATCTGAGTCTCTTGCCCTGATAGTATGGTACTTTTGTGTATATTTCCTTTTTGTTTGTTTTTAGATTTATATCTCTGAATCTATTGCTTTGATATTATGGTGGATTTGTCTATATTTTTTATGCGTCTTTTAGGAGCCCATATTTCGGGAGCTATTACTCCGATAGGAGTAAAATGTGAATAACCCCCAGTGAAGCGGAGCGACTGGGGGTATGAAGGCACCCTCAAAATCAACCCCGAATAGCGGGTTGAATGATTATGACTAACTCATAAAAATCGTCCATCCACTTCCATGCCCATCTCTGCAAAGATCCGTATGATCTCTTCCTGGAAGGTCTCCCTTTTATGATGTTCCTGCTGATTTTTCACATATTCAATAACAATATCTTTCTGGTTATATGCATAAGTTAACGCACAATATCCCTCTGCCCATCCTTCAAAAAAAGAAAAAAGCCCGGATCGCTTCATCCACAGGGAAGAAGCCACTTTAATATCTTTTACGTAATCTGCCAGGGATAGAGTCGGATGAAGGTCTGAGACCAGATGGATATGATCTTCCATCCCATTGATCCGGTAGAGCCTCCCCTTTTTGTTCCTGATGATCCCCCAGATATATGTATACAATTGCCGGGAGTGTACCGGTGTGATGGCGGGAATACTGTTTTTAGTGCGCAGTACGATGTGGTAAAGGATCTGAGTGTAAGACATAGAATTTAGGTTTTTGTTAGAAATCAAAGATAAAAAATCTTTTTGAGAGGATGGGGAATTGTGCGTTTCTTTATTCAACCCGCTTCGGGGTTGCAAGAGAGTTATGGGCTTCCATGCCCCCAGTCGCTTCGCTTCACTGGGGGTTATTCATATTCAAACCCTTTGAGTTTGTAGTACATAGATTCTCTGTTATCGCCGGTTTCCCAACCGGTGAATCTTTTTTTGTGGCTTCACAGCTACTCTTCATCCCCTTAAGACCCCCCAATGAAACCGACAGTACCCTTATTCGGATCCTTCACAAAACTACCGGGAAAAATCTCTCTCTTTCAACTATATATTTTTATTTCAAAAACTCTCTTTCCTCCCACTATAGAACCAGGAAAAGTAACTACAGCCGATTTTGCCCATAACCGGAAAACTTCCTGCCCCGAATATTTGCATTATTCATAATTCTTTCGGTACTTTGCAAATAGAATCTAACTCTAAATATAAATGATATGAAAGAAGCACGCCTTAAATCGGTCTTAGCCGGTTCTTTTCTCTTTTGTATAGCCGCACTTTTACCATTGGCGGCAAGCAACGATCCCACTTTACCCTATTGGCAGGATATTCAGGTGATCTCCGTGAACAAGGAGTATCCCCGCACCCCCTTTATGTCTTATGACAACCGTCAGGATGCCTTGTCCTATCGGTTTGAGCAGAGCAACTATTACCGGCTGCTTAACGGTACCTGGAAGTTCCGCTACCTGGATTCCCATAAGGAGCTACCGGAAAATATCACGGATGCCGATGTAAGAACAGATAATTGGGATGATATCCGGGTACCCAGCAACTGGGAAGTACATGGCTTTGGGGTGCCCATCTATACCAACATCCGGTATGAGTTCATGCCTTCCGACCCGCAGCCGCCTCTTTTGCCGGAGAATATCCCGGTAGGGGTATACAGCCGCGAGTTTGAAGTACCGGCTGAGTGGAGCGGCCGGGATATCTACCTGCACCTGGTAGGCGCCAAATCGGGAGTCTATGTCTATGTGAATGACCGGGAAATGGGGCATAACGAAGACTCCAAGAATCCGGCAGAGTTCCGTATCAACGATCATCTCCGGACGGGCAGTAACCGGTTGACACTGAAAATATTCCGCTGGAGTACAGGCTCTTACTTAGAGTGCCAGGACTTCTGGCGTTTGAGTGGGATCGAGCGGGATGTCTACCTGTGGTCGCAGCCCCGTACGGCGATCCGGGATTTCCAGGTGATCTCTACCCTGGATGATAACTATACGAATGGGATCTTCTGTTTGGATGTAGATATCCGGAACAACAGTCTGTCGGATAAAAAGCTGAAAGTAGCGTATGAACTGTTGGATACTACCGGTAAAACAGTAACGGGAACCGGGCAATCGCTGGCTGTTCCCGGGAACGGAGAAGAGCGGGTAAGGTTCGAGGCAGAGTTGCCGCAGGTGACCACCTGGAGTTCAGAATCTTCCGGACTTTATCAACTCCTTATTAACCTGAAAGAAGATGGAAAGGTGACGGAACAGGTTCCCTTCCGGGTAGGCTTCCGGCGGATCGAGATCAAGGAGACGGAAGAGTTAGCTGCTACCGGTAAGCCTTACCGGCTACTTTTTATCAACGGGCAACCCCTGAAAATGAAGGGAGTCAACCTGCACGAGCACGACCAGCATACCGGGCATTATGCAACGGAAGAGTTAATGCTCAGGGATCTGGAGCTGATGAAGCAGCACAACCTGAATGCGGTGCGCCTAGCACACTATCCGCAGGACCGGAAACTCTATGAATTGTGCGACCTCTATAGCCTCTATGTATATGACGAGGCCAATATCGAATCGCACGGGATGGGGTATAACCTCCGCAAAGGAGCCACCCTATGGAATAATCCGGAATGGCTGAAACCCCACCTGGAACGGACCATCAATATATATGAGCAGAATAAGAACTATCCCTCGCTGACGATCTGGTCGTTAGGGAACGAAGCCGGTAACGGGTATAACTTCTACCAGACCTACCTGTGGGTAAAAGAGCGGGAGAAAAACAACATGGACCGGCCGGTAGTCTATGAACGGGCACTCTGGGAGTGGAATACGGATATGTATGTACCGCAGTACTCTTCGGCCCAGTGGTTAGAGAAGATCGGGCAGGAGGGAAGCGACCGGCCCATCATTCCTTCGGAATATGCACATGCGATGGGAAACTCTACAGGTAACCTTTTGGAGCAGTGAAAAGCTATCTATAAATACCCCCATTTACAAGGTGGCTTTATCTGGGACTGGGTAGACCAGGGATTGTTGCAGAAAGATAAGAACGGAACTCCTTTCTGGGCATACGGGGGAGACTTCTGGGTGGATGCACCCAGTGATGCCAACTTTTTGTGTAACGGCCTGGTAAATCCGGACCGTACCCCCCCATCCGGCGATGGCAGAAGTGAAATATGTACACCAGAATGTAGGGTTTGAAGTGATCGATCCACATAAAGGAGAGTTCCGGATCACCAACCGTTTCTATTTTACCAACCTTTCCCGCTACCGACTGGTCTATTATGTAAAAGAGAATGAGAAGGTGCTTCGCAAGGGAACCCTTTCTGTAGAGCTGGAGCCGCAGGGAACAACGGTTGTTCGGGTACCTTTGCACGGACTCTGGGCGAAAGTAGGGTGTGAGTTCTTTGTCAATTTCGAGATCTATACCCGTGAGCCCGAACCCCTTATTCCCGCGGGTCATCTGCTGGCATACGATCAGTTCCGCCTTCCGATAGAACCTTTAAAGAAGGAGTACCAACCCTCAGAGCCTGCACTTGCTACGGAAGAGACAGACGGAGCTATCCGCATCTACTCTCCCAAAGTAACGTTCGTATTTGATAAAAAAGAGGCCGTGGTTACTTCTTACCAGGTAGATGGTACCGAATATTTTAAAGATGTGTTCGGGGTGCGGCCCAATTTCTGGCGGACGCCCAACGATAATGACTATGGGAACTGGACACCCAAACGGTTGCAGATCTGGAAAGAGTCCGGACGTGACCTGAAAGTAGCCTCCACAACGGTGAAAGAGGAAAAGGATTGGACCGACCTGGAAGTTAACTATCTGCTAGCTGCCGGTAACAATTACATCGTGCGCTACCGGATCTTCACTTCCGGTATTGTAAACGTACATATCTGCTTCACTCCTACCGACCGTAAAGAGACAGAGATCGAAATGAGCGAAGCCATGCTCAGTGCTACCTTCTCTCCCGGAGGAGCCGATACCCGCCGGAGTGATGCCGATCTGGAGGTACCTCGCATCGGAGTGCGTTTCCGCCTGCCCGCAGGGATGAACCAGTTGCAGTACTTTGGCCGGGGACCGGAGGAGAACTATATAGACCGGAAGGCCGGAATCCTGGTCGGGCTCTATGAAAGTACCGCCGAAGAGCAATATTACAACTATGTACGTCCCCAGGAAAATATCCATCACTGCGATACCCGCTGGCTGGCACTTACGGAGAGTAGCGGTAAAGGATTACTGATCCGGGCCGACTGGTTGATCGGTTTTAATGCGCTGCGTAATTCCATCGAAGATTTTGATTCGGAAGAGGCGTTGCCCCATCCCCGGCAGTGGACCAATTTCAGCCCCGGAGAGATCGCCGGCCGGGACGAAGAGGCGGCTAAGAATGTACTGCGCAGGCAACGCCATGTCAATGATATTGTATTCCGTGATTTTGTGGAGGTGTATGTGGATATGAAGCAGCAGGGAGTAGCCGGTTACGACAGTTGGGGAGCCCGTGTACAGCCCGGGTTTACTATTGCGGCCGATAAAGAGTATAACTGGGGATTTACATGGATCCCTGTAAAGAATAAAAAAGAGATCCACTCTTCCCTACTATACGACTATCATACATTTAAATAAGCGTTTTTTATATTAGGTTATTGATTTTCTTCCTGCTGTGAAGTAGTAAGTCTTTTTTTCATAGAGTTCTTGTTACCCGCTGTGAAGCCCGTAACAAGTAAAAGAGCCGGGAAGGGTTTATCCCGGCTCTTTCTTAATACGTTGTTGAATGGAGTTAATCGGAAGATGTGATCCATTTCAGGCAAACCGGTTTATCCAGCTCTATCTTATTTCCGGTATCCGTCAGTTTCCCTGTCTCTTCATCCCTGGCAAAGATCTGTACCACATCACTATCCCGGCAGGCTACCAGCAGGAACTTTCCATCCGGAGTAATCGTAAAGTTCCGGGGATGGATACCCGTATTTACATATTCTACCGGTGTTAAAGTGCCGTCTTCCTGGCTGATATCAAATACAGCGACCCCATCGTTTACCAACCGGTGGGAGGCATACAGGTAACGTCCGTCGGGGCTGATATGGATATCCGCACTTCCGCGACCCTCTATCAGGTCCGAAGGAATGGTTTGTATCTCCTCCAGCATCCCCTCTTCGTAATAAAACGCTATGATCGTACCCGAGAGTTCGTTGATCAGGTAGGCATATTTCCCATTCGGGTGGAAAGTAATATGACGGGGGCCCGATCCGGGAGCCACTTTTACCGCTTTTGGCTCCTCTTTCAGCAAGTAGTCGGTACCATCCTCTTTGGCAGTGTCGTTGATCCGGAACCGGTGCAGGCAATCGGAACCCAGGTCAGGTACAAAAACATAGTTGCTATCGGGCGAGAAATAGGCACAGTGTGGATGAGGCTTGCTTTGACGCTCTTTGTCAGGGCCGCTTCCCTCAAACACAACTGTCTGGACAGCAGGAAGTATCGTTCCATCTTTGGCTAGCGGATATACACTCAGGCTTTGGCTACTGTGGTTAGGCACAATAACAAAATTCCGTTTCCGGTCAATGATGATATAGCAGGGGGCATTCCAGGTAGCCTGCTCACTGTTCAGCAGGGTCAGCTCTTTTTTATCCTTGTCGTATCCAAAAGCATTGATACGGGCCTCCGCTCCATCTCCTTCACTGACGGAATATACAAACTTTTCATCGGCTGATACATTCAGGTAGGAGGGATCGCCTACGGCCGTTTCACTTCTGTAAACAGCTGTTCCTTCGATAGGGTCAAAATCGTAGACATAGATCCCTTCACTGGCTCCGGAGGTATAAGTACCCACCAGCAGGGTCAACGGTGCATGATTGTTATCTTTCATGGGATTTTCTTTTTTTTTGAGTTACATGCTATTAGTAACAAACCGGTAAGAATGAGTGATGCAAATTTATGGTTCATATTAGGAAAATTTATCAGTTTTACCTACAAAGATCACACAAAAATAGCGGTTTTCTTTCGCAATATACAACTTTCCTCTTTCAGATTGTATTTAATTTTCGTATCTTTGTCCTTCCAAATCATTTTTTATCTGGGGTTGACTGGTTTTGACAGCGGGTAGAAAGGATGAGTAAGCATGCAGTGCGTCGGTAATTTGCACTTAAATCTCAGTTATCAAAATTTTATCTGGCGAAACTAATTACGCTCTTGCTGCTTAATCGAATTACAGTAGATTAGCTTAATCCCTGCACCAGGTGCGGGGACGAGACATCACCCGGAGGCTGTTGCTCCGAAGAATTCCGGTCAGGTGGTGCAGTTAAATCGGGGATAGTCTTCTCTGGCCTCGAAGAGAAGATGAAACCAAAGAGACTAAGGTATGGATTTGATGGCTTTGGTTCTGTTCATACCCAACAACCTAAGCAAAGATAAGCATGTAGAAAGCTGGTTCTTTCCTTGTTTGGACGAGGGTTCGACTCCCTCCAGCTCCACTAATTAATATGATTATCCGCATGATGTCCGTTGATTTATTGAACATCATATGAAT
>JAJPZL010000026.1 GCA_021204375.1 Bacteroides sp. | reverse complement strand
CGACTTCAAATCCAGAATTTATAATAGGACATTATGCGGATAATCATATTAATTATTAATATCCGGATGATTGGTCAGCTGGTCCGGATGTCGGGTTTCCGTCCCTCCTGGACACAACTCTGCCGCATCTACCTGGAGGTAGTGCTGGCCTCTTTTATTACAGACCTTTCCGAGAACTTTCTGGAAGAGATCGATTTCTCTGCTTTGCTCAGTAGTTTTAAAATTCCGATTATCTTTGTAAAGTCGGTTATTGACGGCTCTCTTTCTGCGCTGATGACGCTTCGTATCGGGTATATCACCCGCCTCTATCTGGTCCGTGGAACGGATGCACAAACCGTAACCGATCGTTTGCTCCGTCGAAGTATCCGTCAACAGGCTATTAAGCAGTCTGTTATGGAGTACCCTTCTGTATTGATGGAGGGAATGGGAAAAATAAAGAGCACTACCGGATGCGCCTTTGGGAATTGGTTCAAAGGGTTCAGCTTGGGTAGTTTTTGGGGTGGAAAGAGTGAGTAAATAAACCGTTCTACCATAAACTGTATATATGAGAGTTTCTGTTATTTTAGGACATCCTTATCATCAAAGTTTTAACCATGCTATTGCCCTGACTGTGGTAGAGACGCTACGTAGCAACGGACACGAAGTGTTTTTCCACAATCTGTATGAAGAGGGATTTAATCCGGTCATTACGCCTGCTGAACTTGTTTCGGACCGGTCGGAAGATGAACTGGTGATCACTCATAGCCGGGAGATCCGGGAGGTGGATGGTATTGTGATTGTTCATCCCAACTGGTGGGGACAACCGCCTGCTATACTGAAAGGATGGATAGACCGTGTATTCCGTCAGGGAATAGCCTATACATTTCCGGAAGGAGATAGTGGAGGTGGACTTCCGATTGGTCTTTTAAAAGCAAAAGTGGGTTTAGTATTTAATACATCCAATACAGCTGAAGAACGTGAGAACAGGGTGTTCGGAGATCCCCTGGAAAACATCTGGAAGGCATGTGTCTTTGAATTTTGCGATATCCGGGTGTTTGACCGGAGAATGTACCGGATCATTGCGGATAGCACAGAGGAAGAGAGGAAAGAGTGGCTTAAAGAGACTGCAGCGCTTACCGGTCGTTACTTTCCTGCCGGTAAGTGAGGAAAAGAAAAAGTAATATCGGATAATTTGATGCCCTTTTTCACACAATATTGTCCACTCTTGGCGCCGGATATTTTTTATCTTTGTATTAGTCGGCCGGGGGTAGGAGCCCGGTGGGTTAAGTAAAATTGCAAATGAGGTCCAGGCTCATTTCCCGGTTATCCGGGGTATTGGTGATTTTTCTGCTTTTTTTACCAGAGGGTTTCTCTTTTCCCGATAAAAAAGGGTAATGGCGAATAACAGTTATTAGCTTCGATCTGATAATGAGCCTGGATTTCTCTGTTCTGATACTTTTTTGCCCTATCTTCTTCATATAGAATGCTTCCCGGATAGATGTCAGTGCTTTTTTATCTCTTTTATATAGGGCACTTGCATCCTATCCGGTTTTCTCGTTAGGGGAAGTTATATGTTTGTTTGACCGGGCATGTAACATTTTTGTCATACCTTGTTTCGTACTTAATAGGATTACACATTATTTAAAACGGACTTACTGAACCGTACCTTCATAGAAGAAATTATTGAAGGGTTTTACTTGTTAGGGAGGTTTTTATGTACCTTTGCTCCCCGAAAAGAAAAATGTTATCTGTAGGATACCTATATGGAAATTCATAATGAATTGAAGGAACTCTCCCGGTTCCTTGCCGAATATGCCACCTGTCTGATGGCAGTAGGAGTACAGACCTCCCGCATTCTGCGCAATACTTACCGCATCGCCGAATCGTTCGGCTATCAGTGTGATATCACCATTTTCCAGAAAACCATTATTATGACCCTGCACGATGTGGATCATACACATTCGTACAGCCTGGTGGTTCAGGTAAAACCCCTGGCTCTGAATTTTGCTATCAACTCCAGATTGAGTGCACTTAGCTGGCAGGCTTACGATGAGCATCTCTCGCTGGAGGAATTAAGGATCAGGCTTCAGGAAATTATCAGCCGGCCCAGGGAGAACAAATGGCTGGTTATCTGGCTGGTGGCATTTGCCAATGCAGCCTTTTGCCGGCTCTTTATGGGAGATCTTATCTCTATGGGAATTGTCTTTGTGGCTACTTTCTGTGGATTTTACCTGCGTACTCAACTGATGGAACGGCACTGGAATCATCTGGCCGTTTTTATACTCTCTTCCTTTACGGCCTCTTTTGTAGCCAGCAGTGCTTATTTGTTTGGATGGGGAGATACACCGGAGGTGGCGGTAGGTACCAGCGTACTTTACCTGATACCGGGGGTGCCTCTGATCAATTCAATTATGGATATAATTGACGGACATGTACTGGTGGGTACCTCCTGTTTTATCAATGCCTGCCTCTTAATTATCTGTATAGCCATTGGGCTTTCTGCTACATTTTTAATTACCGGAATCAGTACATTATGATGAATCTTGAGTTTATAACAGCCATTCTGTTTGATGGTTTTTTGCAGCTATCGCTGCTATTGGATTTGCCCTCATCTCTAATCCTCCCCGGAATGCTATACTGGTAGCTGCTTTGCTGGCGGCGGTAGGGCATGGTTTCCGTTTTTTCCTGATCAACACGGAACTTTTTACCATGGATATTGCCACGGCTTCTTTTTTAGCGGCATTTTCTATCGGACTGATCGCTATTCCGTTTGCACGATATATTCATTGCTCGGCAGAAGTGTTTACTTTTCCTTCGCTGCTCCCCATGATACCGGGGATGTTTGCTTATAAAAGCATTCTGGCTTTGTCGCATTTTATGCGTACCACCGATGATATGGGAGCTACGGAGTACCTGACTCAGTTCTTCCGCAATGGAACCACTGCCATTTTTATTCTTTTTTCCCTGGTAGTAGGGGTTGCTATTCCGATTTTTATCTTTCATGGCCACTCTTTTACTGCCACCCGTTTATTAAAGAAGCTTACCTATAAAAGGTAGGAACGTAAATAATCTTTGAAAGTTTTATTTTATCTTTGCACCAAAGAGACACGATATGACGGAAATTAAAAATATTATATTCGATTTTGGAGGAGTGATTGCCGATCTGAGCCGTGACAATGCAGTGTTTGCCTTCCGTTCTATGGGACTGGAAAAGGCGGATGAAATGCTGGACACATATCATCAGACGGGTATTTTCCTAGAAATTGAAGATGGTAGAATTACACCGGAAGAGTTTTGCGCTGAACTGAGAGAACTTTGTCACCGTACCTTTACATTCGATGAGGCCAAAGCGGGCTGGATGGCTTTCTTCACGAAGTTCCTCAATGCCGTCTGGATTATCTGTTCGAGCTCAAAAAACGCTATAAACTTTATATCCTGAGTAATACCAATCCGTTCGTGATGAGCTGGGCCCGTAGTGACGAGTTTACTCCTGTCGGCAAGCCACTGGATCATTATGTGGATAAGATCTATACTTCGTATGAATTGAAATGTACCAAACCCGGCCGGGAGATCTTTGATCATCTGATAAAAGATGCGGATATTGATCTTGCCGAGACCATCTTTGTCGATGACGGGGCAGCCAATATAAAAACGGGAAAGGAGATCAGGTTCCATACTTTCCAGCCGGAGAACGGAGAAGACTGGCGGCTGAAGTTTGAAGCAGTATTGAAAGGATAAGAAATAAAAGAGTGCCCGGGCACTCTTTTATCTTTTGTTCCGGGTCTGTATGGATCCCTTTTAAGGAGAGAGTATTACTCTAAACTTTCCCTGTACTTAAGGTCAGAAAAGTGTACTCTGTTTGTCAAATCAGGCTTTTGGTTTTATCACGGATAATAGTTATTTAAAATCTGACAGATACTCCTTATAACCGGTAACCGACACCATACAGGTACATAC
>JAJPZL010000139.1 GCA_021204375.1 Bacteroides sp. | reverse complement strand
CAGTAAAAACAGTACCCTCTCCCTGCCGGGAAGAGACTTCGACCTCGCCTTTATGAAGATGTACGATCTTATAGACCAGGGCCATACCAATACCACTACCAGAGGCGTAATCCCGGTTGGTACCGCAGTAAAAAGGGGTGAAAAGATTTTCTAGATCGTTCTCTGGTATACCGATCCCGACATCGGAGAAACGCAGGATGGTTTGATTCTCCCAGAAAGATATCTGTACACAGGAAGTATGGTTGTCAGAGAACTTGCAGTTGTTCTCCATGAGGTTGATACAGGCGGTGCGTAACAGATATTCATTGCCATGTACAGTGATCAGTGTATCATCCTCTGCTTCCTGGGTAAAGATAAGGTCCACTTTGTATCCTTTATGAGCACGCAGCACATGTTCACGGGCATCCAGCAGGAGTTCATCAATACGCACCTCCTGCATTTTAATCTGTTCCGGCTGATAACTGGCTTTGGCCAGGTTGAGCAACCCTTCGACCAGTGCTACCATGCGCTGCGAATTCTGTAAGGCAATGGTGATGATCTCTTTGTATTCTCCGGCGGTACGCTCTTTCAGCAGAGCTATTTCCAGCTCACCGATCAGGGCGGCCATAGGAGTACGAAGTTCGTGTGAAGCATTGCTGACAAACATACGCTGGGCCTTGAACGATTTTTCAATGCGGTCGAGCATTTTATTAAAAGTAACCACCAGTTCTCCCAGCTCATCGTTCTCGTTCTGAACCGTTACCCGGGCATCCAGGTTATAGGCAGTAATTTGTCCGACCTCCTTTACAATATCAGATACAGGACGAAGGGCACTCCGGGAAAAGATATATCCTACTACCCCCAGAATAAAAATAGCTCCTACCCAGGAAGCAGCCAGGACTTCCTGAAGGGCACTCAATTTAGCATATCCGTATCCGTCGTAGGCAACAGCCGTTACTACATAGGTCTCTCCGTCGTGTTCGTAAAGTAAACCCACTACCTGATACTTCTCCTGATAGAGCTCGATACTCTTTTTGCGGATAATCTCACGGATCATTTCCGGAGTCTCTTTCACCAGGTCTATTTCATATGCATCGTGGTAAAGAAGTTGAAAGCGGGTATCATAAATAGCTACCTCTACTTCGTCAATAAACTCCCGGTTATTCATATAGATGGAGTGCAGGACTTCCGTTTCTACTTCTCCTTCCAGGAACAGGTTGGCTTTGGTAATCGCCTCTTTTTTTCAGGTCGCGGTAAAACTCGTTTTGCCGGTTGGTCTCGCTGAAAAGATAGATCAGCAGGATGAGCAGGAAATAGACGGCTGCCGTTACTGCGGTATAGCGGAGGGTGAGTTTAGTCCGGATCTTCATCTTCTGTACGGAAAATAAAACCCATACCGGGCTTGGTGTGGATCAGTTTGACCGGAAAATCTTTGTCTATCTTTTTACGGAGATAGTTGATATAGACATCGATAAAATTGGTGCCGGTATCGAAGTGGGTATCCCATACGTTCTCGGCTATCTCCATCCGGGTAAGAAGCCGACCGGCATTCTTTACCATATATACCAGCAGATTGAACTCTTTAGGGGTAAGCCGTACTTTGGTATTTCCACGGATCACCTCTTTGGCAGCCAAGTCAATACTGAGATCGGCATACCGGAGGGTATCAGAAGCGTTCTCTCCGGCCACGTTTTCCCGCCTTTTCAGCAGGACTTTGATACGGCCTGTGAGTTCCCGGAAATCAAAAGGTTTTACCATATAATCATCGGCTCCGGCATCAAATCCTTCCAGTTTATCGTCCGTAGTACCCAGGGCAGTAAGCATAAGAATGGGGATATCGGGATTGATCTGACGCACTTCGCGGCAAAACTCAAAACCATTCATTCCGGGAAGAATAACATCGGATATAATAAGCTGATAAGTTCCCGAACGGAACAGGCGGATCGCCATCTATCCGTCGTACGCAACGGAAACAGTATAACCTGATTCTTCGAGTCCCTTTTTCAGGACTCCGGCCACCCGTTGTTCATCTTCTACCACCAAAATATTCACCATACCTCAGAATCTTAAATTTATTTCCGCCTTGTGTGCCTGTGCACCCTGAAAGAGACGGTGTACTTTATATAATTTCCCCTCTTTAACAAACCTGGCTCCGGTTTGGCGGAAAGTAAAATCTATTTTGTGTTTCTTGCATTGTTCCCGGATAGCCAGTACCCATTCGTAATGACAGGGGCGTGCTTCATAGCCGGACTCTCCGCCTGCTACCACCTCTTCTACCTAATCGCCCAGATAAGGAGAAAGATCAATAGCACTTAAAAGAGGTTCACAAATAATGATTTTATGCTTTATAGGAGCTTCTTTGTAAATGGGCAACCGGTAAGCGGCCCGCTCCTGGTTCTCTACCGTGCAACAGAGGGTCACATTTTCATACCCCTCTTCCCAATCGGGAGGCAGGCACTCGGCAAGCCGGTCGATCCTCTTGGTGATCATAAAGAAATGGAGGTCACTACGCT
Source organism: Bacteroides sp. (assembly GCA_021204375.1). GTDB lineage: Bacteria > Bacteroidota > Bacteroidia > Bacteroidales > Bacteroidaceae > Bacteroides. The sequence goes on along the minus strand of JAJPZL010000139.1, from coordinate 1,475 downwards.
CTTTGATCATATCTCAGGCTTCCTGTCGCCAGGGATCGGCATCTTCCACCAGGAAGTCGGAGGTGAAACAGGTATATACCAGCGTACCGGGAGCTATCTTCCACTCTCCTTTACGGTTTTTCCTGACCGGATAATCGAAGTTCTTCGTCTTCTCTACCCGGGAACTATCTTTTCCGTGCTTACCATCGGTACGGTAGACGTAACAGTGTTGACAACCGACACTCAGCTTGTGGCATCCGTGCCAGAGATTCCATATTGCAGCCATTGTTATTGGTTCCGGATACAAAAATAGGGTTTTACAGGGAAAAAGAGAAACAATCACGCTTTTTTAAATCCCTGCACCCAGCGGGGAACAATGATGGCTCCGATAATGAGATATGGATAATAGGTGATAAGCCGCCATACAAAGGCGGCCACCAGTGTTATACCGGCTATAGGGAAAAAGTCGTTGTAGTATTCACCAAACATAAATTCGCTGAAACCGCTTCCGCCGGGAGTGGGGCTGATCAGCATCAGTACCCAGATCACGAACTGGCGGGCAAAAGCCAGAAAATAGTTCCCTACGGGGGAGAAAGCGAAAATAACTGCAACTACTACCAGGTAGCGGGAACACCAGGAGAAGACAGTGGTGGCAAAAGCTTTTAACCAGAAAGTAAAAGACCGGATCTTCAGTTTAGTGAAGCAGAGTTGAAGATATTCATTAAATTCGCCGATGCGTCCACTCCACCTTCTCAGGAAAGGGAGTTTTATCACTTTCCTGAGTATACCTGTTACCCAGGCCGGACGTATGAACAGGGCTGTGAAAAGCAACAGAGTCAGCGCGACAATAACCAGGTAGACTGCAACGAACAGGTATTTCATACCTACCGTGATCAGGGTGGCATCCCCGAAAAGCTGGTCTATGGGTAGGAAGAGAAGCAAAAGGGGACAGCTCACCACCAGAAAGAATTCATCCAGAAAGAGACAGGAGATCATCAGGGCGGTACTCCGGCCTACGGGAATGCCTTCGCGGGTAAGGAAAAGAAAGATAAGACTGGATCCTCCTACGTTGGATGGAGTAACAACCGAAGTAAACTCACACAGCATATTGACTTTGGTAGCCTGCCGCCAGGTAAGGGCTCCGTCTGTAATGATCCGGTAGCGGATAATAAGCTCCAGGTCTCTTCCGAGGATAAACAGAACCCCGGCAATGATCCCGGCCCAGGTACGACTATCAAAAGAGATCTCCCGAAAGAGATCCGGTTCAAAATCCCGGGTAAGCATCCAGGCAATGACACCCAGCCCGATCAGGACAGGAAGGAGTATATATCTTTTTTTAAATATTCCGGGATTATGGGGCATGATTCAATTTTTAAAAGCTGAAAAGAAAGGAACATACTTTGCTCTTCTTGCAGAAGAGAAGGGGAACGAGAAGTATAACCAGTGGTATGAACATAGAATTCCGGATTGTGAGTTACAAGAATTAAGTTAAAAGT
>JAJPZL010000382.1 GCA_021204375.1 Bacteroides sp. | reverse complement strand
AAGTGACATGAAAAAATCTTGTTTTGCTTGTAACTTTGCTATGTTTGCACCGCAGTTTAACCAAAGAAAATCAATGCGGAAATTTCAGCTTATAGGGTATGTGGTAATTTTAATCATTACCGGGGTTTCCTGCCAGCAGAAAAAGTCCGGAGAGTTTGTAACTTATAGAGATTTCCCCCGGGAAGTATCTATTCAGGGACATACGGTTGAACTAGATACGGCGATATTTAAGTATCCCTATACTATAAATATAACTAACGGTAAGGCAATTGTCCATGATCTGCACAATGCGGATAATTATTTCATCTGTTCAATTATCCGGAATTTACCTATGCGGGCTCTTTTGGCCGGCGCGGTTCGGGTCCCCGGGAAATGGTAACAGCAGATCATTTTACTGTAACAGATGGCGGTGCCTCTTTGTGGGTGTTGGATGGATCCAAAAATATGGTTACCCGTCTGCTACCGGACGAGGATCTGAAAGTAGCAGAGACCATATCTCTGGATCCGCGGATCATGCGAGCTTTTAACTGGCATGTAGTAAGTGATTCGCTCTTTGTCATGGTTGATTTTTCGGGAGAGAGCCGCTTGTTGTGGTTAAACCGTGAGGGAAAGATCATACGGAGAATGGGAGAGATCTCTACCGTCAGAAATGTGGAGTTGCGGGAGGAACAACCTTTTTCGCTCTCCATGGCCTGGCGGATCTTTACGGATTACAATCCCGATACGGGTATTCTGGCTGCGGTTACGCAGCATGGAGAGGTATTGGAGATCTATGATCTGAAAAATGATAGTTGCCGTTTTGAATATGGCCCGATGGGCGAGCCCCGGTTCGGGCTATTACGGTCGGGAAGTATTCTTCCGGTCAATCTGGGTTTCTAGAGTGTACAGGTAACCGGAGATTATATTTATGCGGTATTTTCGGGTCTCTCTTATAATGAGTTTGTGGAGACAGCTAAGGCTGGAAAACCGGAAGACGGAGGAAATTATCTGCATGTTTATACCTTGCAGGGTAAGCCGGTGGTACGGTACCGGTTGGATAAACGGTTAGGCGGATTTACGATTAATGAAGAGCATAACCGGAGGATAGGACTGGCCCTGAATGAGGATGAACCGGTTGTGGTGTATTTATTGGAGTTATTACAAAAGATAAACTTTTCTATACTTATATATACAGGCTTTGTCAAAGGCTTAAAGAGAGAATTTGGTATCCCTAAAAAGGTATGTTGCTTGTCACGGCATACCGGCCCGGTTGATGAAGACCGGAAATTATTAATTAGCTGGTGAGTGGTAAGAAGAGGTGAAGGCCTTCTTACCACTCTTTTTTGTTTTCTCTTTTTGAGTCAATTTTTCTACCTGTGATGGAAAACATGACTGCTTTCTCAAATAGTTTCACGGGGAATGGCGTATGTTTGTGCCGTCTTATTTAATAAATGACCACGAAGATAATTTAATTTTGAGGTGTAAAATATAACAGGTTTTTTTAATTAGCAAACATAGCAATGGGGAGCCCATGAGGGGTGAACCATCCTATTTGAGGATATATAGAGGAGTGTTGTGAAACACTCCTCTAATTATTCCCGGGTATTGTGTTTCCGGAATTATTGTTTTAAGTTTGCACTTTAAAGCGATAGGATAGCCTGAAAAGGGAACAGGATGGTACGGAACAGATGGGTAACACATATCTATTTTTTAGGGCTGGGGTGGCTCTTTCTTTGCCTGGTGGGGTATAGCTATACCACTGATGAGGTGGAGGTGGCTCTTCACAAAGCGGGACGTAACCGGAGGAAGCTGGAGCGTGTACTGGCTTATTATCAATCTACCGGGAAAGATTCGCTTAAATATGAGGCGGCCCGCTTCCTTATTTCCAATATGATCTATCACGGTACTCTTTATAGTGAAGGCTCCGGGCGGCTCTTCGCACTGGTGGATAGTATCCAGCGTTTTACGGAACTGGATCATCAGGCTATTGAGTTCTGGCTGGATAGTCTGATGCAGGAGGTGGAGCTGGAAAAGCCGGTGTTTATTCCCGATATCGGAACGGTCGGGGGGGGATTACCTGATCCGTAATATTGACCAGGCGTTTGAGGCGTGGGAGTCGCCCTGGGCTTCGGAACTTACTTTTGAGGAGTTTTGTGAATTTATTTTGCCTTACCGGGTGGGGCGTGAGCAGCTCACCGATTGGCGGAAGGTGTACCGGGAGCGGTTTGACCCTTTGGTGCGGGGCGACCAGCAGGTAGGTGATGCGGGCTTCTTCCGGATGATGGATACGCTCTCCGGTTGTTTCAACAGCCAGACTTTCTTTTTTACCCAGCCGGTGCCAGAATATCCTTCGTGGTTATTGTTGGATGTGAAACGGGCACCCTGCAAGGAGTATGTCAATCTCTTTACAATGATAGTGAGGGCCACGGGTATACCGGTCATGGCTGAGTTTATTCCTCAATGGGCTACCGGGCCGATGGGGCACGACTGGAATATGGTACGGTTCGGGGAAAGGGAGTATGATTTTTTGCTGGGGGAGAATTACCGGCCGGGAGAGCATTTCAATAAGTTTTATTTAAACCGTGCTGCCAAGATCTATCGTTACTGTTTTGGCAGGCAGAGCGACTGGGTGCCTTTTGTGGCTGCTCCGGGGGAGAAGCTTTATCCTTTTTTTACGGTGCCTAATCTGCGGGATGTTACTGCTCATTATCTTCCGGTGGTGGATCTGGAGGTGCCGGATCTCTTTGGGGTAAAACCGAAAAAGGAGAATCTTTACCTGGCTGTGTTTGACAATGTGAACTGGATACCGGTGGCCTGGGGAGAGCGGCAGGGAGAGAAGGGATTTTTCCGGGATATAGCAGTAGGGGTGGTGGTACTGCCGGTCTGTTATCATAAGGGGAAAATAATTCCGGTGCAGTATCCGGTTAAGATAGATGTTGATGGGGTGTGTACTCTTCTCCGGCCGGATATGGAGAATAGGCAGCGGATAGTGTTGTGGCGTAAGTTCCGGGATACCCGGGCGTTGCAACTGGCTGCCTATATGGAGGGAGGGGTGTTTGAACTGGCTGATAACGGGGAGTTCCGGAACGCTCTTCGCCTTCCGGTGGGGGATTCTGTGGGCCTGAATTACCAGACTCTTTTTACGGGTACGGACCGAGTATTTACCCATTTCCGGTATCTGCCCAAACCGGGAACACCGGGGTATATTGCGGAGATAGAGTTATACGATCCGCAGGGGGATCTGGTACGTGGGGAGGTAACGGGTACTTATGTACCTTATTTATTGCATAAGCATATCCGGTATATGGAGTATGTGTTTGACGGGGAGCCGCTTACTTTTGCCAACTCTCTGCCGGAGCAGCAGGATGCCTGGGTGGGACTGGTGCTGGAGCGTCCGACGTCGGTGGAGCGGATCGTTTTTTTTTGCCCCGCTCGGATGATAATTTTATAAAGGATGGGGAGCAGTATGAGCTTTTTTACTGGGACAGGGAGTGGGTATCGCTGGGGAAGATGCGGGGAGAACGTTCTAAACAGTATTTAGAGTATGACCATGTACCGAGGAATGCGCTTTATTTGTTGCGTAACCTGACTAAAGGGAAGGAGGAACGGATATTTACTTATGAGGATGGAAAACAGGTTTGGTGATAGAAGCAGGGGTGTTCGCATCCGGGAACGGGTGGATCTTTGGGTAGACCGCTTCTTTTCGTTGTGTATCGAGGGAGTGGTTTTGTTCCTGGTGTGGTGCCTGTTGCAGGTCTTTGTGATGGCTTCTTTCCGGATACCGAGCGATTCTATGGAGCCGGGACTTACGGCGGGCGACTGTATCCTGGTCAATAAGCTGGTGCAGGGGCCCCGCCTCTTTAATCTCCGGAAAGCTTTCAGCGTGGAAGATGTGAAGATATACCGTATGCCGGGCTGGGGTAGTATCGGGCGTAATGATGTGGTGGTGATTAATTTTATGATTATCCGCATGATGTCCGTTGATTTATTGAACATCATATGAA
>JAJPZL010000265.1 GCA_021204375.1 Bacteroides sp. | reverse complement strand
GCCGAAGATAGATCGGGCGAAGGTATCGGAGGGCGTACCTCCCGTCTTGGTTACGCCTGGTCTGAGGACGGACTACACTTCCAACGTAAAAGTATTCCGGTGTTCTATCCCGGTACAGATAGCCAGAGAGAACTTGAATGGCCCGGAGGATGTGAAGATCCCCGTATTGCGGTGACCGAAGAGGGTCTCTATGTGATGCTTTATACCCAATGGAACAGGGAACAGGCACGTTTAGCCGTAGCTACATCCCGTGATCTGGAACATTGGGATAAATACGGACCTGCATTTGCTAAAGCATACAACGGACGTTTCTTCAATGATTTTTCCAAATCAGCATTCCATTATCACCAAACTGGAGGACGGTAAACAGGTTATTGCTAAAATAAACAATAAATACTGGATGTACTGGGGAGAAGAGTTCGTGAATGTAGCAACCTCAGAAGACCTCATTAACTGGACACCTCTGCTCGACGAGAAGGGTGACCTGCTGAAAGTAATGACCACACGTCCAGGTAAATTTGACAGCTACCTGGCAGAATGCGGCCCTCCGGCGATTATAACCGATAAAGAAATCCTATTGATGTATAACGGGAAAAACAAATCCGGGACCGAAGGGGATACCCGTTACACTGCTAATTCTTATTGTGCAGGACAGGCATTGTTTGACCTGACAGACCCTACCCGGTTGATCGACAGATTAGATAAACCTTTTTTCATTCCCGAAGCTGATTTTGAAAAGAGCGGCCAGTATCCTGCCGGGACCGTATTTATCGAAGGACTGGTTTACCATCAGGAAAAATGGTTTCTCTATTACGGTTGTGCTGATTCCCGGGTAGCCGTTGCCGTATATCATCCTGAATGACTTTTTCCATATATATATTTATCCTGATTTAATAACTTAATTACCAATGAGAACATGAAAAGAATGATCGTATCCCTGATAACTATTGTCACCTTGTCTTTTTCAATCGTTGCCCAGACTATTTCCCCTTTTCAAGAGGGGGACAGAGCCGTATTCTTAGGAAACAGCATCACCGATGGCGGACATTATCACTCTTATATATGGCTCTATTATATGACTCGTTTCCCCGAAATGAAACTTACCATCCTCAATGCCGGTATAGGGGGAAACACAGCCTAGGATATGTATCAACGTTTAGATACAGATGTTTTTAATAAAAGGCCTACAGTGCTGATGGTAACCTTCGGAATGAATGACTCCGGCTATTCTGAGTACAACGGTGATAGACCGAAAGAGTCGGAAGAATAAAAGTACCAGGAGTGTTTTACTAATTATCAGCTGGTGGAGAAGCGTTTACAAGGATTACCTGACATAAGAATCGTATTGATGGGAAGTTCTCCTTATGATGAAACCGCATAGATCCCCAACCCTCCCTTACAGGGTAAGAATGAAGTGATGAAAAAGATTGTGGAATTCCAGAGGCAATCTGCCATAAAAAATAACTGGCAGTTCATAGACTTCAATGAACCGATGACTACTATCAATCAAAAAATGCAGCAGGAATTTCCCTCTTTTACCCTTTGCGGCAATGACCGTATTCATCCGGATAACGACGGGCACATGGTAATGGCCTATCTGTTCCTGAAAGAACAGGGATTTGCGGGTAAAGAGGTAGCAGATGTAGAAATTAATGCTTCACAATCAAAAGTCATCAAAGCGGTAAACTGCGAGATCTCCTCTATAAAAAATCAGGTAAAGAGCTTAGTTTTGATTACCTGGCCCACGCCCTGCCTTATCCGTTAGATACCATTGCACGGGGATGGGAACAGAAAATAAGCTAGGCCGAAGCCGTTAAAGTAGTTCCATTTATGGAAGAAATGAATCAGGAACTACTCAAAGTCACCGGATTGAAAGGCGATCATACACTTTTTATTGACGACGAAGAGATCGGCGTATGGAGCGGAGAAGAGTGGACAAAAGGCATTAATCTGGCTAACGAAACCAAAACACCCCAATATCAGCAGGCACTGGCTGTTATGCACCTGAATGAGTATCGCTGGGAAATAGAAAGAGAGTTCAGGCAGTACGCCTGGATACAATTCTGTTTCTTCTAGGAAAAAGGCCTCCTGTTTGCCAACAACAGGAGATCCATTGATATACTGGATGAAAACCTGGCTACCAATGTATGGTTACCCGGTCACCGAGACATTTATACCAAAATGATGCATCCGGAAGTACGTGAGACCCGTGAGCAGGAAATGGAGGGATTGGTTGCTAAAATATACGAGATAAATAAACCGGTACGCAGAAAGATCACTATCAGGACCACAATGCACCCCCCATTATAAAGAAGTAAAAAATTCTTCACCTACCTTTCAAAGGCAGGGGAAGAATATATTGAACCATCTCTGTTAGTATTTATAAAATTCAGCGAATCATTTATCCTGAAACACTCTATTTACCCTGAAACCCATACATACAATATATTTTCCCGCTGAATTTTATCTGTTCCGATCAGTTCTGCTGAAAACGACGGGCTACTTTTAGCAAATTAACCGAATAATTTACAACATTCTGTGCCTCCTGTAACATAGTCAGATAGACCATACTTACCTTAATACTACCTGCATTTTCCTGAATACGCTTTAACTCTTCCCGGTTCAACTGGGATAACTGGCTGTTTACCTTATTCGAGATATCAATAATTTCCTGGTAATTATCATACCGGTTGTATGCGATCATGGTCCGGATAGAAGAAAGCAGATAAGAAACATGCTTCGAAACTTCAGTGAACTCTTTTTTCTGGGTATCGTTCAACGGATTGAAGTTGTTATCAATATGTTCCAGACAAGGTTCGATCAGGCAACCAATACTGTATACAATTTCACCGGCAAAGTCATTTCCCTGGTAAAAATAGAGCCCTCTGTCCAACAGAACATTGTTATCCAGCTTACTTACCGCCAGTGTACTCTGACGTTTCATCTGTTTGATAAGCTGTTTTTCAAACTTAGTAGCACCGGCAGCCCTGCGTAATCCCCGGAGGTTTTCTTTCATAAACGACTCTACAGCAAGGTCATAATTCTCACCGGCATAATCCAGTACCTTTGTCAACTCTTCCTGAGTGAAAATACGGATCAATTCAAGGGTCTTAGTTTCATCTGTATTATCTATAATATTCTTCCAGGAATCACTAACACCTTCCTTGTTACTTTTCTTTTTATACATTACCTGGCTACGGATCAGTGAAAGAACTGCCAGGGCGATCATTACTACTACAGCAGCCGAACCTCCGTAATAAAGAACCAGTGCTACAAAGAAACAGATAGTAAAGGCAGCTCCCGCTGTAATAAACCATCCGCCGATCACACTTAATACACCTGTAATACGGAATACGGCCGAATCACGCCCCCAGGCCCTGTCAGCCAACGAAGTACCCATAGCTACCATAAAAGTTACATAAGTAGCAGAAAGAGGAAGTTTCATAGAGGTACCTACTGCAATAAGTAACTCTGCCAGCACCAGATTTACAGAAGCACGTACCAGGTCAAAAGCAGCCCCTTCTTCCATAATAGCCTCATTCTTACGGAAGCGGGTCTCGATCCATCTTTTAGTGGAATCAGGAACAACTTTTACTATGCCTCCGGCAAATCCCATACTGATACGTACCAGGGTACGGGCAATCTGAGTACTACCAAAACTCTCTTCTCCTTCATCCTGGCGGGACAAGTTTACTGAAGTTTTAATTATATTATGGGCCTTTTTAGAAGTACAAAGTGCATATACTATGATGGCACCGGCCCCAAACAGGAAGTACCAGGGAGTTTTGGCAGGACCTAACAATGAGGTCATTAAAAGAGAGTTAGGATCTCCTCCCCCATTGGCAACAAAATCAGTGAACGAAGAGTAACCGGCCAAAGGTACCCCGATAAAGTTTACCAGGTCGTTGCCGGCAAAGGCCATAGCCAGTGCAAAAGTACCCATCAGTACAATTACCTTAAATACATTTACCTTTAACCAGTATAGTATCTGCA
>JAJPZL010000150.1 GCA_021204375.1 Bacteroides sp. | reverse complement strand
GTCTTGCAAAGATAGAGTCTGCAAAAGAGGAAGTAAATACCGCATTTACGGTATTTTTATCCTTATAGGATAGGATTTAAATGCTTGAGTGAGGGATTTATCTCTTAAGAACGACTTAAAAAGAAGAGATTTGACCAAAAAAGCCGGATTAATTTATATCTATTATCCATAAATGAACAAAAAAAAGAGAGAGCCTGTTTGTTAATTTATTAATTAACAGTCGGAAACGGTTGCAGTTATAACCTAAAGAGTTAGCAATATGAAAAAGTTTGATGAATTAATTCATTCGCCGGGTCCCGTACTGGTTGATTTCTATGCAGAGTGGTGTGGACCGTGTAAAGCTATGAAACCCATTCTCGAAGATCTCAAAAAGGAGATAGGAGACAGAGCCCGTATTATAAAAATTGATGTAGATCAGTTTGAAGAGCTGGCCCAGGAGTATCGGATACAGACTGTACCTACACTTATTCTTTTTAACAAAGGCGAAGCTGTATGGCGACAGGCCGGAGTCATGCAGGTAAGTGACCTGAAAAAAGTATTAGACGAACATATAGAATAGAATGACGAAAGTTTTTATAAGTCTTCTGTTGGTGCTCGCAGGTGTGGGTACTTATGCCTGTACCGTCAGGAGTGCAGATAAAGAGGCAGAAAAAGTAGAGAGTGTAGGATCTGTAGCTAAGAGCGGAGAAGTGATTAGCATGAATAAAGCCATGTTCCTGGAGCGTGTTTTCGATTATGAGACCTCCCAGGAGTGGAATTATAAAGGCGATAAGCCCGCTATTATTGACCTCTATGCCGATTGGTGTGGGCCCTGCCGCCAGGTTGCCCTTATTATGAAAGAGCTTGCCAAAGAGTACGATAGAAAGATCGTTATTTACAAAGTCGATGTAGATAAAGAAAAAGAGCTGGCCGCTCTTTTTCAGGCTACCAGTATTCCCCTTTTCGTTTTTATTCCCCGGGAGGGAGAACCACAGCTTTTCCGTGGAGCTGCTGATAAAGCTACCTATACCCAGGCTATTGAGGAGTTTTTATTAGGGAATAAGGCTGAATAAGATAAACTCATTATAAGTAAAGAGAGCCGGATATCTATAGTTGTATATCCGGTTTTTTTATGGCTTCAGGGTTGGAAGATAAAAACAGCCTGGATAGAGTATGGGAGAGGGAAGACATTCATCCCTACTTTTTTATTGGGAAAAGAAGTAGAAGCCGGATACCGGAATACCCCTTCCGGTAATCCGGCTTCATGAAGTTACGTGTTCACTTCTTTCTTTTATCGGGAACCGATTCTTATTTTACCACTTTTCAGACCTTTGCCACTCACGGTCAGTTCCATATCACCTGCCTTTTCACTACTTTGTACCACTGCTACCAGCATACCGTTAAAAGTCTTCAGGGTCGGTTTATGAAATAGTTCTAAAGAAGTAGCATCCCCGTTACAGGCAGCCCGATAACTACCTGCCCCCTTTACCTGGAAATTGAGCTGGTTATCCGCCAGCGGACAAAGATTTCCCTCACTATCCAGAATACGGACCGTAACAAAAGCCAGATCCTTTCCATCCGCCTCCAGTACCGGACGATCCGCTTCCAGTTCGATCCGGTAAGGCTTACCGGCCGTCTTTATCTCTTTTTCGCCCGCTACCTCTCCGGCCTGGTCATAAACCACTACTTTCAGCGTACCCGGTTCATAGACTACCTCGTTCCACCGGAGGCGATACCGGTCCACCCGTCCGGCAGGATCCTTACTGATCCTTCCATGACTCTTCCCGTTGACAAAAAGCTCTGCGGCAGGATGGTTCGTATAACAATATACCGAAGTAATTTCTCCTTCGCGGCCTTCCCAGTTCCAGTGAGGGAGCAGGTGGATCGTCTCTGCCTCCCTGTTCCAGCGACTCCTGTACAGATAGTAACGATCCTTGGGCAGACCTGCCAGGTCGCAGATACCAAAGTAAGAACTACGGGAAGGCCACATCTCGTCGTACGGAGTCGGTTCGCCCAGGTAATCGAAACCTGTCCATACAAACTCTCCGATCACCCACGGAGCATCATCCTGTAGCAACCAGTCATCCTCCGGAATATTCGACCAGCTGCACGCCCCCAGGTCGTATGAGGAACACTGATGATCCTCCCACTGCTGGTCTTTTCCCTCTTCTACCGGGAATTTATAAACACCCCGTGAACTCACGGTCGAAGCCGTTTCAGAACCTAAGATAAAACCTTGCGGAAGAGCCTCGTAAGCCGATTCATACAGATGAGTCCGGTAATTAAGCCCCGGTACATCAAATACGGCAGCGAATTGATTTTTAACAGCCGCCTCTACCCGGTCCATGCCGCAGGTTACAGGGCGGGAGGGATCTTCCCGGTGGCAGATAGCCTGCAGGCGGTGAGCCAGGCGGCTGCCGTGTTTCATACCCTGTTCCGGTATCTCATTCCCTACACACCACATAATGATCGAAGGATGATTCCGGTGGCAGCGGACCAGATTCACCAGGTCTTTCTCTACCCACTCCTCAAAAAAGCGGTTGTATCCGTTCTTGCATTTAGCCAGGGCCCACTCGTCAAACGATTCGGCCATCACCATCATCCCCATTTCATCGCATATCTCCATTTGCCAGGGAGAGGGCATATTGTGGGCTGTGCGGATGGCGTCGCATCCCATCTCTTTGAGGATCACTATCTGCCGGCGCAGGGCAGCCTTATTGATCGCTGCTCCCAGCGGTCCCAGGTCGTGGTGCAGGCACACTCCTTTCAGTTTACGGGGCTCCCCATTGAACAGAAACCCCTGTTCGGGAGTAACCTCTACCGATCGGATGCCAAAACGGGTCGTATAAGTATCGGCCAGCCTTCCGCCCTCATACAGGGAGATTTCCAGATCATACAGATGCGGCGTTTCGGGAGACCAGAGTAAAGGATCGGCCAGGTTCACCAATAATTCATACGTTCCGTCGGGAAAAATCCCTCCTGTTGCCGAATGTTGATGGATGTTCACCCCTTCCGGATTCTTGATGGAGGTCTCTACCCGTATCTCTTTGCCCCCGGTATTTTCCGTCTCCAGGGCAATCCGTACCTTAGCAAAATCTTTCGTTACCTGTGGAGTCGTAACATATACTCCCCAGGGTTTTACAGAGACCGGATCGGTTATGATCAACCGTACCGGGCGGTATAAACCCGCACCCGGATACCAGCGTGAACTCTGCGGCTGATTCTCCAACCGCACGGCCAGTGTATTCTCTTGGTTTTTATCGTTTAACAGAGCCGTAATATCCAGATAGAAAGAGTTATACCCGTAAGGCCAGTAACCGGCCTCTTGTCCGTTCACATAGACCCGGGTCTCACTCATGGCACCGTCAAACATCAAAAGTACCTTTTTTCCCTGTTCCGGAGCATCAAAAGTAGTACGGTACCAGCCGGTACCTATATAAGGAAGAGAGCCGGTACGGCCTGTCTTTTCAGAGGGAACGGTCTCTCCGTTCTGTGTGATCGCTACATTCTGCAGGTCGATCTCTTTATCAAACGGACCATAGATAGCCCAGTCGTGTGGAATAGTGACAGATTCCCATTGGCGGTCGTCATACTCCGGGTTATAAGCCTCCGGAGTATCTCCTTTGCTGAATTTCCAGTTCTTTTCAAGCAGTATCTCCCGGCGCGGTTGTGCCTGTAAAGAGGAGAACAAAACTATACATACTACGATCAGGATGTTTCTCATATTTAAAAGCGGTCTGTTTGTTGATTAAATTTCCGGTTGTAAAGATAGGGATAATTCCCTGGTAACCGGAGATAAGAGGTTATCCAAAAGAATGGAATTTTATAAAGAATATCTTTACTATTGTACAATCCCGGTCTGTTCCGAATCCGACGACAACAAAGAAGGGGCGCAGCAAGCACTAACAAGCAGGGGATGCATTCGTTTTAACATTTCTATCCTGCTTTTAACGGCTTCTCCCTTTTTACCGGCTCATTCTATAAAAAAAGTTATCGGTTAGCAGCTTTCACCCGGTAT
>JAJPZL010000269.1 GCA_021204375.1 Bacteroides sp. | reverse complement strand
GCAGCTATTTAAAAAGTGCCGTTAAATATAAAATTGAATTGAAAAATAAAAGCAGGAATGACCCTACTTTTACTGAAAGGGATACTAAGATCCTCTCTTATTTTTGTAAAATCAAAATTATCTTTCTACAAACACCCTTTGCTCGAAGGTACTTCATAGTGATAAATATCTCGTTTGATAGCCATCTTTAAAGCCCGGGCGAGCGCTTTAAAGATTCCCTCTATTTTATGATGTTCGTTCTGCCCTTCGGCTTTAATATTGAGATTCATTTTAGCCGAATCGCTCAGGGATTTGAAAAAATGAAGGAACATCTCGGTAGGCATCTCTCCTATCTTTTCCCGTTTAAACTCCGCATCCCACACCAGCCAGGGGCGACCTCCGAAATCCAGGGCTACCTGGCACAGACAATCATCCATAGGCAGAGCATATCCATAGCGTTCAATCCCCCGTTTACTACCCAGTGCCTGATAAAGACACTCTCCCAGGGCAATAGCCGTATCTTCGATGGTATGGTGCTCATCTACTTCAATATCTCCTTTTACCTGAATGGTAAGATCCATACCGGAATGTTTACCGATCTGCTCCAGCATATGGTCAAAAAAGCCTAATCCGGTAGAGATGGCACAAACACCATTCCCATCCAGATTTACCGACACATAAATATCTGTCTCTTTGGTGATACGCCACACCTCTCCGGTACGTTCACCGGCAAAAAGGAATTCAGTGATCCGGTCCCAGTCGATAGTTACCAGGACACAGCTCTCTTTCAGACCGGTCCCCTCCAGGATCGCAGCATCGCCATGGAGCAGGATCGCTTTACATCCCAGGTTCTTTGCCAGTTCAACATCCGTTAGACGATCACCGATCACAAAACTACCGAGCAGATCGTACGCCGGATTATCTATATAGCGGGTAAGCATACCGGTACGGGGTTTCCGGGTAGGCGCATGATCTTCCGGGAAACTACGGTCGATAAAGACTTCGTCGAAAGTAATCCCCTCTCCTTCGAAAGCTTTCAGCATCTTATTATGAGCCGGCCAGAAGGTATCTTCGGGAAAAGAGTCGGTACCGAGTCCATTCTGGTTCGTCACCATTGCAAATTCAAAATCCAGATTACTCCGGATAAAGCCCAGGTTTTTAAATACTTTCGGATAGAACTCTAGTTTTTCAAGCGAATCAAGCTGGTAATCTACCAGCGGTTCTATTACCAACGTACCGTCACGGTCAATAAACAAAACTTTCTTCATCCTTTATACTGTTTTAATGTCTTTACCAGTTCATCATTCTCAGCCGGTGTTCCCACTGTTACCCGTATGCAATCTTTACACAGGGCAACATTGGTGCGGTTACGGACGATGATTCCCTCTCCTACTAAGTAGTTATACATACGCACCGCATCCGTTACTTTAGCTAAGAAAAAGTTAGCATCCGACGGATAGACCTTCTCCACACACTCCAAAGAGGTGAACAACGCTTCCAGCCGCCCCCTTTCTGCGATCAGAGTCTTTACCCACTCCCGGATCTGTTCGTAATTGCCCAATACCCGAAGCCCTTCCTGCTGCGTCAGTAGATTTACATTATAAGGATATTTGATCTTATTGAGGATAGCAATAATATCCGGTGAAGCAAAAGCCATGCCCAGACGGATGGCAGCCGACCCCCAGGCTTTGGAGAAGGTCTGAAGCACTATCAGGTTGGGATATTTCTCTAGTTCTCTTAAGAAAGAGGGCTCTGAGGAGAAGTCAATATACGCTTCGTCCACTACCACAATCCCTTCAAATCCTTCAACGGTTTTGATCATTTCACCGGCAGAAAGATTATTACCGGTAGGATTATTGGGTGAACAGAGAAAGATCATCTTGGTATTTGCATCGGCAGCTGCCAGTAAAGCTTCTGCCGAAAAGTAATAATTCTCATCCAGCAGTACTTTACGATACTCTACATTGTTTATATCCGCACATACCTGATACATACCATACGTAGGATCAATAGCCACTACATTATCTACAGCCGGCTCACAGAAGGCACGGAATACCAGGTCGATGGGTTCATCACTCCCGTTACCCAGAAAGATAGACTCCTCCGGTACCACTTTGATCTTTGCGATCTCTTTTTTTACCTCCCACTGCAAAGGGTCCGGATACCGATTGGTAGGATTGTTGTAGGGATTCTCATTGGCATCCAAAAATACCCGGGCTACCGCTCCCTTATACTCATCGCGTGCCGAAGAGTAGGGTTTCAGGCTCCATATATTGGGACGTGTCAGTTCTTGTAAACTCTTCATAATCTCTTTTTATTTACTGTTCAGGCGAACGGTTACCGCATTTTTATGAGCATCCAACTCTTCACAGGCTGCCATGATCTCAATAGCCGGGCTAATCTTGCTTAATCCCTCCCGGGTGATCTCCTGGAAAGTGATCTTGCGTATAAAACTATCCAGACTTACCCCGCTATAAGCTTTTGCATAGCCATTGGTAGGAAGAGTATGATTGGTTCCCGAAGCATAATCTCCCGCACTTTCGGGCGTTAAAGAACCCAGAAATACCGATCCGGCATTGACCACCTGCTCCGCTACTTCCATATAATGTTTTGTCTCAATGATCAGGTGTTCGGGAGCATAGCAATTGGTCATTTCAATGGCCTCTTCCATATCTTTCACTAAAATCAGTTTACTGTGCGAAAGAGATTTCCCGGTAAGTTCCTGCCGTTTTAGTTCGGACAGTTGTAAAGCCAGTTCACCTACCACATCCTCGATCAGTTGTTCAGAAGTAGTGATCAGCACAGACTGGCTATCGGCTCCGTGCTCCGCCTGCGATAACAGATCAGCCGCCACAAAAACCGGATTGGCCGTCTCATCTGCCAGGACTTCCACCTCAGAAGGTCCTGCGGGCATATCAATAGCCACATCGTGCAGGCTTACCAACTGTTTGGCTGCCGTTACATACTGATTACCGGGGCCAAATATCTTGTATACTTTCGGAATCGATTCGGTACCGTAAGCCATCGCTCCGATTGCCTGGATACCGCCTGCTTTAACTACTTTATCCACACCTGCCAGTTTTGCCGCAAAAAGAATGGCCGGGTGTATCTTCCCCTCTTTATCGGGAGGCGAACAGAGTACAACCTCTTTGCAACCGGCGATCTTAGCCGGAACAGCCAGCATCAGTACCGTAGAGAAGAGCGGAGCCGTACCGCCGGGAATATAGAGTCCCACCTTTTCAATGGCTACCGTCTTTTGCCAGCAGGTAACTCCCGGAGTAGTCTCTACCCGCTTTCCGGTAAAACGCTGGGAAGCGTGAAAGGTCTCAATATTTTTTTTTGCCAATACCAGCGCATCTTTCAGTTCCTGCGAAACCCATTCTTCTGCCTGAGCAAACTCTTCTTCACTTACCAACAGCTCATTGATCAGTACTTTATCAAAACGAAGACCATACCTCTTTACTGCTTCATCCCCTTCTTCCTTTACACTATCCAATACCTCCTGTACAGTAGTAAAAAGATTCTGTATACCAAATACCGGACGTTCCAGCAGTCTCTCCCAATCTTTACGGGAAGGATATTTAATGATCTGCATACCTTTAAATTATCATTTTTTCAATCGGCAATACCAGGATCCCTTCCGCACCCAATGCTTTCAGCTTTCCGATGATCTCCCAGAAGCACTGTTCATTCAGTACCGTATGAACAGAACACCAATCCTGTTGGGCCAGCGGCATAATAGTAGGGCTACGCATACCCGGAAGAATAGCCAATACCTCATCCAGACACTTATTAGGTACATTCATCAGCACATACTTTTTATCTTCCGCTGTTTTTACCGCATCAATACGGAACAACAGTTCATCCAGTATCTCTCTCTTTTCAGGAGTCAGGTTCTTATTACCGATCAGCAAAGCTTCCGATTTCATAATTACCTCCACCTCTTTCAGGCAATTGCTGACCAATGTAGAACCGGAACTGACAATATCAAAGATCGCATCTGCCAGACCGATACCCGGAGCGATC
>JAJPZL010000457.1 GCA_021204375.1 Bacteroides sp. | reverse complement strand
ATTAGATTTTTATCCCGATTTTATTTCATTATGAAACAAGAAATGTTACATTTGTGAAATTGAAAAATAAAAGTCAATATTTCCTGTGCTTCTCCATGAAGGATCAGGTAACTGTTTTGACTTATAACTATACTGACAAACACACCTGCAAACGTTTATTTACCTGATATATGGCAAATAATACCATGAACAGACGCAATTTCTTAAAAAATGCTGGATTAACCGGTTTGGGAGTATTTCTGGTATCTAGTCCCTGGCTCTCCGTTTTTTCGGAGACAACCCATACGCAAAAAAAGATCCGGTTAGGAATTATCGGACCGGGATCACGGGCCCGACACCTCATGCGTTTTTTATCCAAAAATCCGAAAGCAGAGATCACTGCTCTTTGTGATATCTATCAACCTTCCATCGATGCTGCTTTACAACTGGCACCTCAGGCCAAAGTATATACGGATTACCGGAGATTGCTGAAAGATGAAACCATCGATGGAATTATTGTTGCCACTCCTCTTAATTCCCATTATCCGATCGTGATGGATGCTTTTGATGCAGGTAAACATGTTTTTTGCGAGAAGTCCATCGGTTATACGGTAGAGGAGTGCTTCCACATGTACAGGCGCCATAAAGAGACCGGGCAGATCTTTTTTAGTGGTCAGCAACGTCTGTTTGATTCCCGTTACCTGAAAGCTATGGAAATGGTTCATACCGGTATGTTTGGAGAGATCAACCGTATCTGTACCTACTGGAACCGTAACGGAGACTGGCGACGTCCGGTTCCTTCGCCTGATCTGGAACGTCATATTAACTGGCGGCTTTACAAGGAATACTCCAAAGGTCTGATGACCGAGCTGGCTTGTCACCAACTCCAGATCGGAAGCTGGGCTTTACAAAAGATCCCGGAAAAAGTGATGGGGCATGGAGCTATCACTTACTGGAAAGATGGTCGGGAAGTGTATAATAATGTCAGTTGTATTTATGCCTTTGACGATGGCAGGATCATGACATTTAATTCCGTTATCTCCAATAAATTTTATGGGCTGGAAGAGCAGATCATTGGTAGCCTGGGAACGATAGAGCCCGAACGGGGAAAATATTACTATGAAAATATCGCACCTACCCCCGGTATTCTGCAAATGATCAACGATGTAGAGAATAGAGTCTTTGATTCGTTACCCTTTGCCGGAACCAGTTGGGCACCCGAAACTACCAATGAGAATAAAGGAGAATATCTCCTGGGTGAAAGGCCTAAAACGGATGGAACCTCTTTATTGATGGATGCCTTTGTAGAAGCTGTTATTACCCGGAAGCAACCCGAAAAGATTGCAGAAGAGGGATATTATGCCAGTGCTTTGTGTCTGCTGGGACATCAGGCTATCGAAGAAGAGCGTACAATCACTTTCCCCGATGAGTTTAAAATAGATTATCTGAACCATCAGCCAAAAAGTTTCATAGGATGAAAGACACCGTTATAACTGCCCGGCGTAAAAAACAGAATCGATTACGCTGCTTATTTGTTTTATAATAGCCAATCTGGTAAATCTATATGCTATATTTACTTACGACACTTCTGTGAAAGAGTTATTCACCTCTTTATGGTATGTGATTGTACTGACTGGATTCCTGTACACTGCCTGGTGCCTGGTACGTTTGGTTCTCTATGCACTTAAAACTTTATTCCGTAAAAAAAGTCTGTTTAAAACCGGTCTGCCATGCCCATTCAGTTTCTATATAAAAAATTGATAAGGACAGGAAAAGTATGCTTTATGTCTGGTTTATGGCTATGTACACCCGCATTGATCTGGTTTTATGCAACGGTACGGAAGAAAAACTGAAAGAGGTAGCCGACCGGATCAAAAACGAATTGGCTGATCTGGAACAAATGGCAAACTATTACGATACAGGGAGCAAACTCTATAAACTCAATCAACTGGCCTGTAAACAGCCGGTAGCTCTCTCGTAGGAACTATATAGTATGATAGAAACAGCTCTCCTGTACAGTGAGAAAACCTGTGGCTGTTTTGATATCTCTGTTCAATCCCGGAATTACAATCAAGATACCTGGCAGGGTATCAACCTGCTACCGGAACTTACATCCGTATCTTTTCAGCAGTCGGGTATACAGGTCGATCTTTCCGGCTTTTTAAAAGGGTATGCACTGGAAAAGATCCGGAACCTGCTTTCGGAGCATACGATCAAAGATGCACTGATCAACCTGGGAAACAGTTCCGTACTGGCTGTGGGGAGTCATCCGTATGGAGAGGGATGGAAGGTCGGATTTGATAACAATCCCGTTTTTGCTTCCCGGCCTGAGATCCTGTTGCAGGATGAGTGCCTTACCACTTCAGGAAATAATACCACCGATCGGAAACATATAATTTCTCCCCTGACAGGGCAGCCGGTAGAAGGTATAAAGTATGTAGCGGTAGTAACCCCGGGTGGAGTAGAAGGAGAGGTACTTTCTACCAGTCTCTTTGTGGCTACCACTGCGCAACGCAGTAAAATAGTGGAATCCTTTCCCATTAAGAACATGTACTTATCTTAAATAATAAACAAACAAACCTCTAACAAACAATTAAAACTATGGTCACACGCAGAAACTTTCTCAAAACGATGGCAGTCACCTCTGCCGGACTTGCCGTAGGAGCACGGGACGTTCTCAATGCCAAAAGCTACAAACAGGTGATCGGAGCCGGTAAAAAAGTCAATATTGCCTATGTGGGTATCGGCAACCGGGGATTACAGGTAATCGAAGATTTTGAAAAGACCGGTATGATCAATGTTGTTGCCCTGTGTGATGTCGATCTGGGAGCCAATCATACCCGTAAAGCGATGGGCATGTATCCAAAGGCTAAGCAGTACAGAGATTTCCGGCAGATGTTTGATAAAGCGGGCAAAGAGTTTGAAGCAGTTGTAGTCTGTACACCCGATCATTCTAATTTTCCCGTTTGTATGATGGCTATGGCGTATGGTAAACATGTCTATGTGGAGAAACCCATGGCACGCACTTTCTATGAAGCCGAACTGATGATGCAAGCAGCAAAGAAATATCCTCAAGTAGTCACCCAGGTAGGAAACCAGGGACACTCAGAAGCCAACTATTTCCAGTTCAAAGCCTGGATGGAAGCGGGGATCATCAAAGATGTAACGGCTGTAACCGCCCACATGAATAGTGCCCGCAGGTGGCACAAATGGGATGCCAATATTTATAAATATCCTGAAAAACAATCCATACCCGGCGACCTGGATTGGATGACCTGGCTTTGTGCTGCCCCCTACCACGAGTATAACGAGAAATATCATCAGGGTGAATGGCGTTGCTGGTACGATTTTGGTATGGGAGCCCTGGACGATTGGGGAGCTCATATCCTGGATACGGTGCATGAATTCCTCGAGCTGGGACTGCCTTACGAAGTGACACTGTTAAAAGAAGAGGGACATAACGACTATTTCTTCCCCTATACCTCCACCATTCTGTTCCGTTTTCCACAACGCAAAGGTATGCCTCCGGTAGATATTACCTGGTATGACGGGTTAGACAATCTGCCTCCTATTCCTGCCGGATACGGTGTATCAGGCCTGGATCCTACTATTCCCTCTACCAATCAGGGAGATACCCCGCAGGCCAAACTCAATCCCGGTAAGATCATCTACAGCAAAGATCTTATTTTTAAAGGAGGAAGCCACGGAAGCACCCTTTCCATTATTCCCGAAGAAAAAGCGTGCGAAATGGCCTCCCGATTACCGGAAGTTCCGCCCAGTCCCTCCAACCATTTTGAGAACTTCCTATTGGTCTGTAACGGAGTAGAGAAAACCCGTTCACCGTTTGAAATACACGGCCCGCTCAGCCAGGTGTTCTCCCTGGGAGTAATGGCGCAACGCCTTAATACGCAACTATTCTTCGATAGTCGCACCAGGCAAATCACCAACAATGAATTTGCCAATGCCCTGCTTACCGGAATACCTCCGCGCAAAGGCTGGGAAGACTTTTATACCCTATAATTAATCCTACAAACTAAC